>JANOTW010000943.1:0-1850 GCA_031416575.1 Ferruginibacter sp. | reverse complement strand
GCTCGCTGCCCCTGGCTGGTGTCCCACCAGCCAGCGAAAATTTGAATTGCACCCGGTTAAGCCGCCAAGGTAGCCAACCTTTAAAAGCTTAGCTACCTTTACAAGATCGACCACCTTGCATTAAACTCCATGTAACCAAAGCCTAAAATAAATTAACTTAGCCTGATAAAAATAAAAAATTATGAAGACAGCAATTGTAACCGGCGCTTCCGGCAACATGGGACAGGCGGTTGTAATAAAATTTCTTGCGGTAGGCTACAGGGTAATTGGAACTATTGTACCCAACGATCCGGTTCAGATAAATTTAAAGGATGCGAACTTTAAAAAAGTTGTGGTTGATTTAATGGATGAGGAAGATGCTGAAAAATTTGTAGCAGCAATGATTGCTAAATATAAAAGCATTGATGCCGTAATTTTAACAGTAGGTGGTTTTGCGATGGGCAAAATCGCTGATACTAAAACAAGTGATATCGCTAAACAATACAAACTGAATTTCGAAACCGCCTACAATATCGCACGCCCGGCATTTACCCACATGATGGAAAAGAAAAGTGGCCGGATATTTTTAGTGGGCTCACGCCCTGGTTTGAATGCGGGAAGTGGTAAAGGAATGGTAGCTTATGGATTGGCAAAATCACTTATATTTCGCCTGGCTGATTTGATGAATGATGAAGCAAAAGGTACCAATGTAGTAACCAGCGTTATTGTACCCAGTACGATAGATACTCCACCCAACCGCTCATCCATGCCCGATGCCGATTTCAATGCATGGGTAAAGCCGGAAGCCATTGCGGATATTATTTATTTTTATTGCACGGATGCTGCGGATGTGCTGCGGGGGCCGGTTATAAAAGTGTATAATAATTCCTGATGATAAATGTTTTTTAATGATGGCGCCTTTTAATAAATTACGCAGGTAAAGTTCCACAATGGTATTTAGTACAAGAGGGCGATGCAACGATGCTCCACATAGCTTCTTAGCCTGGACAAAAAAAAAGAATGGTTTTATAGAAGGGGTGTCCCGATACGCATACGCTATCGGGATTATCAATGCAACGATGCTCCACATAGCTTCTTAGCCCGGACAAAAAATATGGTTGTGTAGATGGGCGATTATGTCATGAAATACTTCAGGCCGGTCAACAAAAAAATATGGTATGAGATTCCCGATGTACGGGATTAAGAAGACACAATGATGCTGCCTCCGAATAGCGGGGCGGGCCATGAAAATAAATGTTGGTCAATCAAAAAATATATTTGTAAAGAAGTACGGGACCAATATATATAGGGCCTGCCAATAAATAACCATTATAAAGAATTCTTTCCCCATTAAAATGGAAACCTATTTCCAATTCAAAAGATGCCCCTTATGTTATTTTACTTTTCGAAGACATCTCCTTTAGGGGCGATGGGTACCAATGGTAAGTTTTAATAATGGCCCCTCCAATATTTGATTGCCCCTGGCAACATTTGCCGGCTCTATATATTCCTGCTGTATTTGTGACCTGAATGATCCGGAAGTGATATTCCTTATCGCACTGGCCAGGCTTGTTTCAGTCAAATCGCCCCAGTCTTTATCCAATCCATCGGCAACTGCGCTGTTAACCGGTATGCCATTAAAATAATTACCCTCTCCATTTTTATTGGTTGTTTTGAACGAAACGGGGAAAATATACCAATCTCCTGCCGGTATGGGAAAAAAGCCGACAGGTTTTCCATATGTAGTACCACCTATAAGCTTTACCTCCATATAAGGTTTCAAATTATTGATGAGTAATTCACTTGCGGAAGCAGTGCTTCTTCCTACAATAAAATAAATGCGGCCCAAATTCAATGAACCTGATTTATTG
>JANOTW010000942.1:0-6204 GCA_031416575.1 Ferruginibacter sp. | reverse complement strand
GCGGCCCTCTTACTTCAAGCTGCATCTCAATACGATTAAATGAGGTTTGAAAAGTAACAATGAAAACCAACCCAACAGATGAAGGAGAAAATTTTATCATTCTTTGTCCCGTCGCCAGTTTCCCCACCATAGCCCCCGAATAGAAGGTTAAACTGTAACCTTAAGAATTTTAGACAGTTAATTTCAGGGCCGTAGGCCCGGTAGGTATTGTAGCAACGGATTTCAATCCGTTGAAAAATTAAATAGATATCAATAGGAGTACCGTAGGTTCGGCTCATATAAATTCTGCCTTTATTAAGGCAATAACTATCTAAAGAAATAACTTTGTTGATATTTTAAAAGAAAAAGCGATGAAAAATTATCTGAAAGAACTTTTTGCCGGACAACAATATGATGAAAGCAATTTTTTTTTGATAGCCGGCCCCTGTGTGGTAGAAGACGAAGAACTGGTAATGGAAGTTGCGGATAAGGTTTCCGGTATTTGCAGGAACATGGGCATTCCATATATTTTTAAATCATCTTACCGCAAGGCCAACAGAACCAGCGGAACTTCTTTTACAGGTATTGGTGATCATGAAGCTTTGAGGTTATTAAAAAAGGTGGGTGTCACCTATAATTTACCCACCGTATCAGATATACATGCCCATGAAGAAGCGGCTATGGCGGCACAATATATAGATGTGCTACAAATACCCGCCTTTCTTTGCAGGCAAACAGATTTATTGTTGGCAGCCGCCGAAACAGGCAAGATAGTGAATGTAAAAAAAGGGCAATTTGTAAGTGGCCCGGCCATGAAATTCGCAGTTGAAAAAATTCAAAAAGCCGGTAATGAAAAAGTAATGCTTACCGAAAGAGGCAATACGTTTGGCTACCAGGATATGGTAGTGGATTATCGTAACATCCCATTAATGAAGGAACATAATGTTCCGGTTATTATGGATTGTACACACTCACTACAACAACCCAACCAAACAAGCGGGGTTACCGGAGGAAATCCCCAATTGATTGAAACAATCGCCAAAGCCGCCATAGCAACAGGCGCCGATGGTTTATTTATTGAAACACATCCTAATCCTGCGGTAGCAAAAAGCGATGGGGCAAATATGTTAAGATTGGATCTGCTGGAACCATTACTTGAAAAATTAGTCCGGTTAAGAAAGGCGGTTCTGTAAATAAAATAGGATGATCATTCATTTACCGGCATGCTTAAAGGATGAGGGAAAAAATGGAATTCATAAAAAATCCCGATAAAAAATCGGGATCAATTAATTTGTAGATTCATGTAAAAAAAAAATACTTTTTAAAGTATTTAAAATCATAGGCTCATTTAAAGCGGGAAAATTTGGATGGATTTATTCCTTTATTTTTAAAGCGCAAAGGTACACCCCATATTTTTTAAGTAATGCTTATATCAGGCAGAAGACTAACCGGAAACGACATAATACATGCATGGCCGGGGGCGATCTAAAGGTACCTCAACGGGTTTCGCCTGGCATTCAAAATGTATCTTTTAATATTCATCCAAAAAGCAATGAAAAGATATATAATGACCGGAGACCCCATCGTGATGAAAGAAATATAAATAAAATTTTTTCTGATAATAGATGTAGCTATTCCAAAGCGTTCACCTATTGCAGTGCAAACACCGAATACATGCCATTCGATAAAATGCTTGAAATTTTTCATAATGCAAATTTACACGTAATAAATGACTCATTGAGTATATAAAATCTCATTTTCCTGAAAAGCTTAGTTGATTTTTTGTAAATTTGCTCAAAATCAATTGGAAAATGTAAAAATTTGCAAATCTGAAAATTATCAGCCAGGATTTGGCTTTGCAATTTAGCCTTTTTCTATTTCCAAATTGACCCATTTCCTAATTTTCAAATTGACATTATGGCCTTCGACATTGAAATGATCAAAAAGGTTTACGCCAATTTTGGCAGCCGCATCCAATCAGCACGTAAAGCTGTTGGAAAACCTTTAACCCTTACAGAAAAAATATTTTATGCCCACCTTTGGCAGGGAGAAGCTACCACAGCTTATGAGAGAGGAAAAAGTTATGTTGACTTCGCACCCGACCGCGTTGCCATGCAGGATGCGACTGCTCAAATGGCGTTGCTCCAGTTTATGCAAAGTGGTAGAAATAAAGTAGCGGTACCCAGTACGGTGCATTGTGATCATTTGATTGAAGCAAAAGTTAACAGCAAAACAGACCTTGACAGGGCAGTACATGAAAGTAGCGAAGTATATGATTTTTTAGCTTCGGTGAGTAATAAATACGGGATCGGCTTTTGGAAACCCGGTGCAGGAATTATTCACCAGGTAGTGTTGGAAAATTATGCGTTCCCCGGTGGTATGATGATTGGCACCGACAGTCATACGGTAAATGCCGGTGGCCTTGGAATGATCGCCATTGGCGTGGGTGGCGCGGATGCCTGCGATGTAATGGCAGGCCTTGCATGGGAACTGAAAATGCCCAAGCTGATTGGTGTAAAATTAACAGGTAAACTGAATGGCTGGACGGCCCCAAAAGATGTAATATTAAAGGTTGCCGGTATCCTAACTGTAAAAGGTGGTACTGGCGCTGTGGTGGAATATTTTGGTGAAGGCGCTACCAGCATGAGTTGTACCGGAAAGGGAACTATTTGTAACATGGGCGCTGAAATTGGCGCCACCACTTCTACTTTTGGATATGATGATAGCATGAGCCGCTATTTAAAAGCTACCGGCCGGGAACAAATTGCAACCGCAGCCGATGCCATCGCCGCACATTTAACCGGCGATCCTGAAGTTTATGCAAACCCCGAATTATATTTTGACCAGGTAATTGAACTTGACCTCGCTACATTGGAGCCTCATTTAAACGGTCCGTTTACTCCGGATTTAGCTACGCCTATTTCACAAATGAAGGCTGCGGCCGCAGCCAATGGCTGGCCAACTAAAATTGAAGTAGGATTAATCGGAAGCTGTACCAACTCCTCTTATGAAGATATCAGCAGGGCGGTAAGTTTAGCTCAGCAGGTCACAGATAAAGGCTTGAAACTACATTCTGAATTTACCATCACACCAGGTAGCGAGCAGGTTCGTTTCACCATTGAAAGAGATGGATTTCTAAACGTATTTGATAAAATTGGCGCTACTGTTTTTGCAAACGCCTGTGGCCCTTGTATAGGCATGTGGGCAAGAGTGGGTGCGGAAAAGGCAGTGAAAAATACCATTCTAACCTCTTACAACAGGAATTTCGCCAAAAGAAATGATGGCAACCCAAATACATTTGCATTTGTGGGCAGCCCCGAGATCGTAACAGCAATGGCCATTGCAGGTGATCTTTCTTTTAACCCCCTTACAGATACCCTTACCAATGATAAAGGCGAACAGGTAATGCTTGATGCCCCTACCGGTTTTGAATTGCCTCCCAAAGGTTTTGACGTAGAAGATGCAGGTTACCAGGCACCCGCCGAAGATGGAAGCGGTATCCAGGTATTGGTTTCACCGGATAGTAAACGATTGCAATTATTAGATCCATTTGCAGCCTGGGAAGGAACGGATCTGAGCGGTTTAAAATTGTTGATCAAAGCAAAGGGAAAGTGTACTACTGATCATATCAGTATGGCGGGCCCATGGCTTAAGTTCCGGGGACATTTGGATAACATCAGTAATAATATGCTGATTGGCGCAATGAATTTCTTTAATGAAAAAACCGACCTCGTAAAAAATCAGTTAACCGGTCAATATGGTACAGTACCTAATACACAGAGAGCGTACAAAGCCGCAGGTATAGGTACAATCGTAGTAGGTGATGAAAACTATGGTGAAGGATCATCCAGGGAACATGCTGCGATGGAACCCCGTCACTTAGGCGTACGTGCGGTATTGGTAAAATCATTTGCACGCATACACGAAACTAATTTAAAAAAACAGGGAATGCTCGGCCTAACATTCGCCAACAAAGAAGATTACGATAAAATACTGGAAGATGATACGTTTGACACTGAAGGTCTTTTAAATTTTGTACCTAATAACCCTTTACAAATTGTGCTAAACCATGCTGATGGGAGCAGTGAAACCATCCAGGTAAACCATACTTACAATAAACAACAGATCGAATGGTTTAAAGCTGGTGGCGCATTGAATATTATCAGGAGGGAATTTGCGGCGACACAATAAAAACAGGGCTTAAATTAAAAAAGGCGAAACTCAATTAAGGGTTTCGCCTTTTTTTTTATTTGAAACCTTTAACCCCAATTTATTATTCCCTAATTATGAAACTTATTCCCCGGAACAGTTTTTTTAAATGAATCATTTTTTGTGTACGAACCACGAAGCATTACCCGGCATAGTTGTGCCACTCCCCGCCCGAATGGCTTTAGCAGGCCGGGCCTTGTACCGCATACCTTTGACAATCTTTAATCACCTTATAAATTAAAGAAACATTAAACTTTAAAGCTTATTTTTTTAGTAAAGGATTATTACAAAAAATAAATGGAATGATAGAAAGTATCAAGGACAAAGGAAGTTGCTTCACCATTTTATTACACGGATTGTAATTTCATTTATACTGGCGGCGCTGCACCACCACCTGCAAAAATTTGCTTCTGCATTTAGTGCTAAAGAAAAAAAATGCCCGTAGTGGCTAATAGAAAATTAGCACCCGAAAGGTGATTATGACTTCATTTATTTAAAAAAGGCTGGGTAATAGTTAAAATTGAATATATGCTATACTTGGAGAAATGTACCATATTTTACTACATTTCTCCAGTTATTAGTTTTACTATACTTGGAGAAATATGGTATATTTATACCGATTTCTCCAAATATAAACTTATACAAACAAGCAATGGAACTCATAGGCCGTGAACCTGAAAAAGATAAAATAGATAGAATAATGCAATCGGGCCAGGCAGAGTTTTTAGCAATATATGGCAGAAGAAGAGTAGGCAAAACGTTTTTGATCAGGCAATATTTGAAAGCCAGCATCGTCTTTGATTTTACGGGAACAAAAGATGGAACAAAAGAACAACAGCTTCGCAATTTTTTTGATGAATATTTAAAAAGAACAGGTGGCAAAAAAGAAAAGCAAGTTCCATCATCCTGGCAAGAGGCTTTCCGCTATTTAGCAACCTACCTAAAGGGCCTATCTAAAAAAAAGTTGAAACAAGTAGTATTTATAGATGAAATGCCATGGATTGATACGCCAAAATCCCAGTTCATATCCGCACTCGAATTTTTTTGGAACCAGCATGTGTCAGGTATGGATAATGTATTACTCATTGCCTGCGGCTCTGCATCTTCCTGGATAAAAAAGAAACTCATTAATGCCAGGGGAGGCTTGTACAACAGGGTTACGCAGCGAATAAACCTGATGCCCTTTAATTTGTATGAAACAGAATTATTCATGAATGCCCTGGGAGTAAAACTACCCCGGTACCAAATTTTGGAAATGTATATGGCAATGGGTGGTATTCCATTTTACCTTAAAGAAATAGTGAAAGGTAAAAGCGCTACACAACATATAGATGCAACATGTTTCTCCCCACAAGGTTTGTTGTATGCTGAATACACACAATTATATCATTCCCTTTTTAAAAATGCCGATCAGCACATTATCATCATAGAAGCGTTGGCTTCACGGCCACAAGGTATGACGAGGTTAGATATAGCTACTAAAACCAAGATAAGTGAAGGATCGTTATCCCGTACTTTAGAAGAATTGGTTGAGTGTGATTTTATATCCATTTATCAGCCCTTCATCAATAAAAAGAAAACATCCATCTATAAACTAACTGACCTGTATTCACTTTTTTATTTAAAATTTATAAAGCCAAATAAAAAGAATGGGAAAGGCATCTGGGAGCAATTATCCAAACAAAGCGGATTTGTAGCCTGGAGTGGATATGCCTTTGAAAATATTTGCATGATGCATATCAATCAAATAAAAAAAACACTGGGCATTAGTGGCGTTTACACAACAACAAACTCATGGATGTTTAAAGGAAACGATACATTGCCCGGCACTCAGATAGATATGATTATTGACAGGGCTGACCAAACCATTAATTTGTGTGAAGCAAAATTTACCAAAGAAAACTTTGCCATGACAAAAAATTACGCCGCTCAACTGAGGATGAAAAAATCTGTTTTCAAACAGGCGACACAAACTAAAAAATTAATTTTTACTACCTTGCTCACTACTTTTCCTGC
>JANOTW010000941.1:0-6911 GCA_031416575.1 Ferruginibacter sp. | reverse complement strand
CTCTTCCCATCCTCCGTAAATACGAAGCATGTGAAGCTATTGCATGGCGCATTTTTGGATATTCTACATAATGGATACCAAAGTCGGCGCAGGTCTGTTTAATTATTTTACTGATAGCCGGATAGTGGATATGAGAAACTTTAGGAAATAAATGATGCTCAATCTGAAAATTCAACCCACCCACCAGCCAGGAGATTAATTTATTTTTGGTAGCGAAGTTCGCCGTGGTTTCCACCTGGTGGATAGCCCATTCGTTTTCTATTTTATTGGTATCGGCGGTTGGTAAAGGAAACTCCGTGTGCTCAACCGTATGTGCCAGTTGAAACACGATGCTGATAACAAAACCTGTTACCATACTGGCAATTAAAAACCCTACCATCCATTTTACAAAGCCAACCATAATGATGGGTATCACCATGAAAATAATCGCATATCCAACTTTAGCCCCCCAAAATCCAAAATGTTCTTTTACACTCAGCTTCTTAATAGGCACAGTTCCAATTCTTTTTTTAAAATACTTTTGATAATCGGTAAGAAACACCCAGATCAAATGCAATAAAGTATAAAGGAACCACACATAATAATGCTGAAAACGATGCATCCAATAACGTTTTTGCGTGCTGCACATTCTTAAGTAAGGCTTTATTTCAATATCATCATCAATGCCATCAATATTGGTGTAAGTATGATGAATAATATTATGCTTCATATTCCACATGATGCTGCTGGCACCCAGGAAATTAACAGATACCGCCGCGATTTTATTCAGGGATTTACTTTTGCTGAAACTACCATGTCCGCCATCATGCATTACATTAAAACCAATGGCGGCGGTAAAACAACCTAATAATATACACTCTGCAAGAGCAAGCCAAATAGCAGGTGTAAAATAGACCAGGTGAACGTACAAGCCAATATAAGCAGTGAAGAAAAAAACAGCCTTTAAGTACAAACCATAATTACCCGTTGAGGATTTTTTTCTATCGGTAAAATACTGATTTACCCTTTTCTTTAATTCCTGGTGAAAATTGGAGCTGGTTTGTATAAATTTTGGAGTTGCCATTGACTTTATTTTAATGTCGCAAGGTACATCATTAATGACTTTCGGGGGTTTTTGTTTATACCCAAATCACGTATTTTCCTTAATGAATAAATCAAAACTGTTAAATCCTATCATTTTTTTGCTGATAAATCCTTCCGCATAATTTACGCCGATCATTTTGCCAAACATTTTTGACCGGTAAATAACACTATCCAAAAAATCAGGGGTGGAGATATAGGTTTGGGGTTCGTCCAAATCCAGGTTATTAAATTGGGTTCCATAGGCATTGATGGCTTTCAGCTTTTGATCCATCACATCAGAAATATCCATTACAAAATTTGGGTGCAGGTATTTGTCCTGGATAAAATTAAAAACATATTTTGGCTTCCATACTTCCTGTAATATTCCATTATCAGTCGTCTCTATTTTTCGTAACCCCGATAGAAAGGCCGCATCTTCTACCAGTTTGGCGCTGCGCCCATGATCAGGATGCCTGTCTTCGGGGGCATTACAAAAAATAATTTCGGGCTGGTATTTTCTTATGGCAACTATAACTTTCCGTTGATGAACTTCATCATTTTTAAAAAACCCATCCGCCATTCGCAGGTTTTCCCTGATATCCAATTGTAATATTTTAGCGGCGGCGGCAGCTTCTTCTTTCCTGGTTTCAGCAGTGCCACGGGTGCCCAGTTCACCCTGCGTCAAGTCTATTACGCCGGTTTTTTTACCTTTCATTTTTTCAGTCAGCAATATTCCGCCACAGGATAGTTCAGCATCATCAGGATGTACGGCAAAGACAAGTAGATCTAACTTCATTAATGAAAATTAAAAATTAAAAATGCAAAATTATGTGGAAGTATTTAAAGTGGGGATTTTAAAAAACATGGTATCAAAATTTTCAAAATTTTTTGTTGACTGGCAGAAGAATTTCATGGCAGCATCGTTGTGCCACTCTCTTGTACTTATATATTTTCATGGCAACTTTTATTGCGTTATATTGAATGTTAGAAATAAACGAGTGCCCACCTGACGAATGCTGTTCTCCTGATACAACGTGGGTAAAGTTCCCCAATGGTATGCGGTACAAGGGAGTGACACAACGATGCTTAATCAGGGCCCTATTGCCGGCTTAAAAAAACAAGAACAGACACCTAAGACTGCGGGTGGACAAGTATTCCAAAATTATCAATTAAAAAATTATCAATTATCAATTATCAATTATCAATTAAGAAATTAACCTCTATACCCATACATCCTTTCCACTTCCTGTACTATTTTTTCCATTTCAGCATCTTCCCCGCTTTTATCGTAGGGCTGTTTTAAATTACTACTGAAAAAAAAGGCCACCGTTTGGTAGAACCTGGCTGTAAAACCACCCTTGTATTCCTTAATGATCTCATAACAATTATTCCCGGTTTGCCGGTTTATTAATTTCATCAGCACCTTACCCTGGTAAATAGATAGATTGGTGAGCGGATCAGTAAATTCCTTTTTTAATTCTTTTTCCCTTGACTGGATATATTTCTTTCGCTCACCTTTATTACTTACAACAACAAGATGGGCGTTCATATCATTCATCACAGTGCCGGCACGTTTAGCATAAGGAAAGGTTACATAAATGGCATTTCGAAGCCTTGTCCACTTTGCCCTATCACTCATTTGTTTTTGAGTAAGCCTGGAGTAAAAGCCAAGATCGGGCAATGTTTTAGCCTCAATGGTATCTCCATTATAAATTACCGCGTAAGATAAAATGGTATCGTTGATATTTTGCTGTGCGTACAACTGATTATTTGTTGCAAATAAAGCAACAAAAAGAAGCAGGCCTAAAAATTTGTATTTAATTAAACGGATCATTTGTACGTGAATTTAACGTATCCGGTGAAACGGTTCAGTTAAACTTATATTATTTGCATGACGTAATAAAACAAATAATCAATATACGGAGATTTAAACCCTACAGTTCGGCCTTATAATTTTACGACAAAAAAAAATACCGCACAATAATTAATTTGCCAGCAGGAACATGTAAAATAATGCCGCCGCGGCAAATATAATTACCGCCCCACCTGTTACTTTGGAAAGGCCGGCCCTTTTGATCATACTCATTACCAGACCGATGGCCATTGTGATTAACCCGATCCAAACGAGGTTGATGTATGGAAATATGTAAGCCTTCAACGTCACAAAGTCAATCATTTTATCGGATTCCTTTACGCCAATCTTCAATTTTGTTTGATCCGAGCTAACCCCTGCAAACTTGATAAAAAGGTTTTGTGCGTAAACCGTGTCATCAATCTGATTGATGCCAAAACTATCAACCAGTATCATTGGCGTGGCGTTGTACCGGGAACTGTCTTGTGCGGTAACCGTAATATCAGCCAACACCGCCGGGCCTGTTACCGGAATTTTAAACTTATTGGCTGGCGGGTTTTTGACAACCTTATTCAGTACCATAAACCCTTTTGAATAAAATATGGTATCCCCTTCGGCCACTTCGCTTATTTTAAAACTGGCCGTGTCTTTGTCCGCATCAGGGTTTAGCGCATAAGAGATATAAGTAAATACATCATGGGTTAAATAACTCCTGGTATCGGGGTTACTGCTCATGTTGTTGTCCTTCATCAGGTAAACATCCGGACTAAGGGTAAACGACTCCGTTACTTCCTTTGTTTCTTCATCTTTTCTTTCGAAGGCTAAATGATAAAAACGCCTTCCTGTTTCGGTACCGGTACTGTCGTTTAAATAGGTAACATCATAAGGCCCCATTTTTTTAGCTACATGGCGCACCAGGTTTACATTTTCAGCAGGGTTATCTTGTTGCTTGGTAAGTGGGTCAACTCCCATTTGAATCACGAAATCCTTGAATTTTTCTTCGCTGATCACTTTTTTATTTCCGGATGAAATGAGCATTCCTGTTATCATCAATCCAAAACCCAGGTGCGAAACTGATCCGCCGGCTGCTTTTAATTTACCGTTTAGCCCACTCCAGATGTAACCTGCATTGGCAACCACGGTAAAAATTGTAGCAAACAAAGCAAAATACAAAGCCCCCAAAAAGCCAGGCCCCTCTTTGTAATAGGTAATTGGATAAAATACAGCCAGCAATGCCGTTATTATCGCGGCGATCAATGTTGGGAAAGCGATCTTTTTTAGAATGAAGGGCGTTGGTGTGCTTTTGTATTTAAGATACTGGGTACAGGCGCTTAACATTCCAATAATAATGGCAACCAATACCATTACTTTATTGTAGGAGAACTCAATGTTTTCAGGCGGGGCAAGTTTGGTACCAAATATAGCATTGATTACCGGTGTGGATGTTTTGGCAATAATAAACATCGCGGATAAAAAGAAAACAAGGGAACCAATAAACATCCAGAATTCACGGGAGCTTGTTGCCTCTTCCTTATGTACAGCAGGAATTTTTTTATAATTTATAAAAAATAAGATGAGTGCGGGCAGCGAAAAAGCAAATAAGAAAAGGCGGATCAAATTGAACATTGGCCTGCCGGATTCGGCAAAAGCATGTACGGAGGTATCGCCTAAAACTCCGGTCCTGGTTAAAAAAGTAGAGTAAAGGATGAAAACAAACGTGAGGATCGCAAAAAGGTAACTTGCCCTTAATGAGTGGCCGGTTGCTTTGTAAATAACCATCGTATGCAGCCCGGCGATCAGTATCATCCAGGGAACCATTGATGCATTTTCTACCGGGTCCCAAGCCCAATATCCTCCAAAGGATAAAGATTCATAAGCCCATTTGCCCCCCATCATTATACCTACCCCCAATACGCAGGCGCTGAATAATGCCCAGGGAATGGCCGGTTTTACCCAATCGCCATATCGTTTCGTTTGAAGGCCTGCATAAGCATAAGCAAAAGGTACAATGGTAGAGGCAAAACCTAAAAACAATACCGGCGGATGAATCACCATCCAGTAATTACGAAGCAATACATTCAACCCCACTCCATCTTTTATCATACTCAGGTAATTGGGCATGCTGAAAATAGGGCCGTTAATTTCATCTCTTGTTAATACGAATGGGCTGTTACCTATCTTGGTGCCAAAAATATAAACGCCCATGATCATCATTGCTAAAAAAAACTGAACCAAACTTACTACCGACATGACAGGCGCTTCCCACTCTTTGCTTTTGCGGATTAGAAATAAGCCCAGTATGCAATGCCAGATGCTCCATAATAAAAAACTACCGCTCTGGTCTTCCCAGATAGATGCGAAAAGGTATTTGAATTCCAGTTCCTTTGAAGTATGTTTATAAGCGTACAGGTATTCGATATAATGATTGGAGCAAATATAGAATATAGCTGAAAACACCAACAGTACCGCGGCAACCTGGGTAATGAAACTGATTCTTGCAAACCTTATCCAGGATGATTTAACGGCAGGGTCATTTTTTTTGCCAGCTATAAAATATGCGATGGTACTAAGTAAGGAAGCGGTGAAAGCTACCAATACCAATAAGTGGCCTGCTTTACCTATCCACAGGTGTTCTCCTTCAAATTGCATAATTTAATTTTGTTTTTATAGCTGATCCCGACAAATTGATATTATTCAGTTAATTGGTTGATTGATAATACGGCAAGCAATTAATCGGGCAGGGTATTAAGACGCTGATAAAGGCCAATATTTTTTGAGTAATTCTTCAAAACTTTATTAGTATTTGTTTTCAACAACAGTTTTCTCCAATTGCTTTTTGTCGTCTTTGTATTTGCTCGGGCATTTTAATAAAATGTCGCTACACTCAAAAACATCCCCTTGCATTTTACCCTTCAATACTATCCTTTCACTATGTTCTAATTCAGGCGGTTTGGTATTGAGATAAACCACCTTCGCTCTTCCACCCAAACTGTCAATGGCAGTAAAGGAAAGATAGTTGGGATTTTTAGCGGGATCGTAATCTAAAGGCACGCTCTTATCAAGTTTTGCTATCAGGTGCACGAATTTACCTTGTTTTTGTTTGGCTGATTCGATGGTATCGTAGGTAGAGAAATCCACTGACATCATTATTAACGCACCAATAGCAACCGCAATGGCTACCAGGATTATTATATGGGTTTTCTTCATGGTATCAATATATTTATGCCGCAAAGGTAACGAAAAACGGGCTTTGAATTTTTGATTTTGTGGATAAAGTGAAAGAGATTGTATTTTGTAATAGTTTTAACACTATACTAAGCAAGGGATAAATTACTCATATTTTGTTTTATTCAACCAGCATAAAAAACAGGCCCAGGATTAATTAAAATTTAATAAAAGTTGCCAATGGTATTTATACTGCGCAAGGGTTAAAAAAGTGAGTTACAGTTTTGTTGTCCCAACGAAGAAGCAGCTATGGGGATTCCCGAAAAAAATCGGGATTTCGCAATTTCAGTTTTTTTGTCCGGGCTATATTTACTTGCTCAACATCGTTGCATCGCCCTCTTGTACCGCATACCAATGTGGATCTTTAATTGCGTTATAAATTAAAATACCAGTTCATCTTTTAGGTTATCCAACAGATAAAATTCACTGTTTTGTCCCTTGCGGAGTATAGTACAAGAGTAACCAAATAAACCGGGCTTATGTTACGCTCATTACAACGTAAGTAAAATTTACAGGTCATTCATTTTCAAAAGGCGAACTGTTTTTTGAAGGGAGGGATAATTTGAAGCCCCTGTTTTGCCCCCGGCCCCGCTGGTTAGCGGGGAGGTCTTCTGCCAGGACATTAGCTACCACTAAAAAATCGCTCAGTATAACGCAATTAAAGTTCCTCAATGGTATTCAGTACAAGAGGGCGATGCAACGATGACGCCATGAAATACTTCAGCCCGGACAAAAAAAAGAATGGTTGTATAGAAGGGCGATGCAACACTGC
>JANOTW010000940.1:0-2301 GCA_031416575.1 Ferruginibacter sp. | reverse complement strand
CTTCGTTTAATTTTTTATTTTGCAGCCCGCTGAAATTTTGAGCAGTACAAATAGTAGTGCAAAAAAAGCTGAGCATTGCAATAAGTGCAATTCTACCGATCATAAATAACAGTTTGAATAGTGATACTACTAATTGGAGCCTGTTTGCAGTTTCAGTGGGGGCGGGATCGGTGAGAAAAATGTTATAGTAATTTACTATTGTTTTATAAAAATCCGCAACAGCAGGCAGGTGGTATTTCACCAGCGGTGGGAGGCATTTCATTAAAGGCAGAAAAGATGAAGAATTTAACCTTTGAATTTTACTTCACGCAGAAATAAACCATGAGCAGGTACGGCAAAGCTGGCTTTTGTGCAATCCTTTGTCTCAATTATCTTCCTGAATTCATCTAATGATATTTTTCCCCGGCCCACTTTAAGCATCGTGGCTGTTAAGGCCCTGACCATACCCCGCAAAAAACGATTGGCCTTAACGTTATAAACCAGGCAGCTATCTTTCCAAAACCATTTACTTTCTTCTATCTCGCAGACAAAAGTTTTAACCTGTGTATTGCGTTTGGAAAAAGAGGTGAAGTCAGTGTATTCTTTTACAATAGACGCCGCCTGTTGCATTTTTTCCACATCGAGCTTATAGGGAAAATAAAAAGCGATTTCTTTTAGAAAAGGGTCTTTATAACGATAGATATAATAGTTATACTCCCGGGTAAGTGCATCAAACCTGCAATGTGCTTCAGTAGCAACAAGTGAAATTTTTTTAGCTACAATATCTTCGGGAAGAATGGCATTAATCTTATAAATAAAGTTTGCTTCACTCTCTGTCCCTCTCCATTGATGCAGAGGAAGAATGGTATCAAAGTGAAAAAAGTTTTGCAGGGCATGCACCCCTGCATCTGTTCTGGAAGACCCGGTCATGGTAATTGATTCCCGCTGGAGAATAGCAAATGCTTTTTCTATTTCTGCCTGTATGGTATTGGCATTTTGCTGTGTTTGAAAGCCGCTGTAACGGGTGCCTTTGTAAGTAACCTCTAAAAAATAACGGGGCATAATGATTAGTTGCGTAGCATAGCCCTGAAACGATTAATGTAATACTCTTCGGTCAGCGCTGCCTGCAGGCTGTGGAAAATTTCAGCATCTGACACATGAATGTACGCTGCATCAAAAAACTTATACTTTCCTTCATCATTTAAAAACAAGGTGCTGAGGTTTTTTATCTGTGCCGTGGAAAAACATTTTGTTTTGAAATGCTTCCTGGCTTCACCAATCATATCGTCATCACTTTTGGCGGCTGCCATTTGTTTACGAAGTTTAAAAAAATCACTTTCTGCTGCTACGACTGTGCATTTGTTATTTAATGCCGGCTTTACTTCTGCTGTTTCTTTACTCTGGGATTTAATGGCTGATGTATCAATAGCAAATGTTTCAATAAATTTTTTTTCTTCTTTCGCCTCTTCCTTAACTACTGCTGGTATATTTACGGGTTTGGGATTTGGAATAATGAGCCGGATGGTGTCCTTTATCCCATTGTCATAATCATCTATAAAAACAAGACCGAAGCCTTCTGTTGTAGAACTTTCTGACCATTTTCTTACCTGGGATGCTTTGTATATTTCAGTAGCTGAAGTTGTTCTCTCTTCAATTTTAGCAACAGGCTGTTCTTTAGTTTCTACTTTGGGTTCTTCCAATTTTTCAACAGCTTGTTCTGTTACTTCAACGGGTTTTGGTACCACTGTTTCTTTTACCGCTGTTTTAGGTTCTTCTTTTTTTACTACCGGTTGCTCCATTGTTTCAACTGGTTTTGTGGCAACTGTTTCTTTTGTCTCCACTTTGGATTCTTCTTTTTTAGCCACAGGCACTTCAACCACATCAACGGCTTTTGTGGCAACTGTTTCTTTAGTCTCAACTTTAGTTTCTTCTTTTTTGGCTACAGGTACTTCAACAACCTCAACAGGTTTTGTTACAAGGGGTTCTTTAATTTCTACTTTTGGATCCTCTTTTATTAGTACCTCCTCCTGCACGGCAACTTCAGCTTTTTTTTCTTCTATTTTTACCTGTACAGGTTTTTCCTTCAAAGATGGATCATCAGCAGCTTTGGAAAGTATATCTGTAAATGCGGAAACATCCTTATTCTCTGTTTCAGGCTTTTTATCTATACTGGCTTTGCCTGTTACAGCCATTTGAACCGACATTGTTTGCAGGTCGAAAAGGCCCCAACCCTTTTCTCCAAAATTTTTCAATAGATAACCATGATCTTTTCTATTAACTGAGACAGCAAAATTTTGCTCTGGCCATTTATTCTGAGGAAAG
>JANOTW010000939.1:0-2334 GCA_031416575.1 Ferruginibacter sp. | reverse complement strand
TAATGTTTTAGGGGTATTGGCCGATTTGTGTAAATATTCCACGATGCTCCATGCAATGGAAATGCCATCGTAAGTAGATGTGCCGCGTCCAATTTCGTCCAGCAGTATCAGGCTCCGGGAAGTAATGTTGTTGATGATACTGGCCGTTTCATTCATCTCTACCATGAAGGTACTTTCGCCGCCACTCAAATTATCTCTTGCCCCAACCCTGGTAAATATTTTATCCGTCAGCGGGATTTTAGCATCGCTTGAAGGAACAAAACTTCCCATGTGCGCCATTAAAGTAATGAGGGCGGTTTGCCGCAGGATGGCGCTCTTGCCACTCATGTTGGGGCCCGTCAAAATAATGATCTGTTGCGTGGCCGGGTCCAAATAAATATTATTGGAAATATAACTTTCCCCCACAGGTAAATATCTTTCAATCACCGGGTGGCGGCTGTCTTTTATATCCAATATATTATTATCCTGCACCGAAGGTTTTTTGTAATTGAACTGCAGGGCATTATTGGCAAAGCAGGTGAGGCAATCCAATACCGCCATCACATGCCCGTTCACCTGCATGGGTGCGATGTAGTCCTGCAGCTCATTCAATAATTTTTCAAAGAGTTGCATTTCTATCTCCAGTATCTTATCCTCGGCCCCTATGATTTTTTCTTCATACACTTTCAACTCAGGCGTGATATAGCGTTCCGCATTGGCAAGTGTTTGTTTGCGTATCCAGGTTTCGGGTACTTTGGTTTTGTGTAAATTGGTTACTTCCAGGTAATAGCCAAATACATTATTGAAACTGATCTTTAAAGAAGAAATGCCGGTTACCAATGCTTCCTTTTGTTGCAGTTCCACCAGGTATTCTTTTCCTCCGCTGGAAATTTTTCTAAGGTCATCAAGCTCTGCATTAATTCCGTTGGCGATCACGCCGCCTTTGGAAGCCAGTGCAGGAGGGGCTTCGTTGATCTGTTTGATGATTTTTTCCAGAATTAATTTACATGGGTTGAGCGAATCGCCTAATCTCCTTAAATATTCATTGCTGGTGTTGGCGCAAATCGTTTTAATAGCATCTGTCTGTAATAAGCCACGTGCGATTTGCAATACCTCTCTCGGGTTTACTTTTTTCAATGGCACTTTACCCGCTAATCTTTCCACATCACCGGCCTGCCTGATATGGTGCGAAATTTTGTTCCTTGTATCCACCTCCTTTATTAAAAATTCAACGGTATCCAGGCGTTCCTTGATTTTTAAAATATTGTTTAGCGGTAACACCATCCAGCGTTTTAATAAGCGTGCACCCATGGGCGATACGGTATTGTCCAATACTTTCAATAATGTATTGCTGCCATCAGCGCCGCCAAACAATTCAAGGTTGCGGATGGTAAACCTGTCCATCCACAAATGTTCTTCCCTGTCTATTCTTTGTATGGAAGTGATATGGCCAAGGTTGGGATGTTCGGTATCTTTTAAATAATGCAGGATGGCGCCTGCGGCGATAATCCCCTCCTTCAAACTGTCTATTCCAAATCCTTTGAGGCTATGGGTGCCAAAATGTTTTAATAAACTTTCGGTAGCATAAGCCTCCGCGAAAATCCACTCATCCAATGCGTAGGTAAAAAATTTGGCCCCAAAATATTCCTTAAACTGTTTTTGCCGGTTGCGTTGAAAAACAACTTCAGCAGGTTTTAAACTTTGCAATAATTTATCGGCATATTCCCGGTCCCCTTCCGCGATAAAAAATTCGCCGGTGCTGATATCCAGAAAAGCGATACCGATTTTAGTTTCCTCAAAATGCAGGGCGGCTAAAAAATTATTGCTGTTATGTTCCAGCAATTTATCACTGGTAGCCACGCCAGGGGTAACCAGTTCGGTAACACCCCTTTTTACAATCCCTTTCGCTTGTTTGGGATCTTCTAATTGATCGCAAATGGCAACCCGGTAGCCAGCCTTTACTAATTTGTGCAAATAGGTATCCAGTGCATGATGCGGAAACCCAGCCAGTTGAGATGAATTGGCATCGCCATTATTTCTTTTGGTAAGTGTAATGCCCAGCACAGTGGAAGCGGTTACAGCATCCTGTCCGAATGTTTCATAAAAATCGCCCACCCGAAATAGCAAAATCGCATCAGGGTACCGGGCCTTGATGGCATTGTGTTGTTGCATTAGAGGGGTTTCTCCAGTTGATTTGGCCATAGTTATTAATGTGAAAATTTGAAAATCGGCAAATGTGAAAATGTACTGTTGTGCAAATGTGCTAATTTTTAATTTTCACATTTTCACATTTGCTAATTTGCTACTCTATCCGGCAGGCGCAAAAATAAGTCCTTTATTATGTTTTACGATGTG
>JANOTW010000938.1:0-5659 GCA_031416575.1 Ferruginibacter sp. | reverse complement strand
TTCTTTAATAAAAATTGGGCTAATACTTTACTATATTCATTCTTCCACTCCTGCCCATGCGCCAATACGCGGTGGCCGAAGCGCTCGTAAGTAAAAAGGTGGGCAAGTTCGTGTAGTAAGGTAATTAAAAACGAATAAGGGTTCAGGTTACCGTTTACACTGATGCGGTGGTTTTTATCGGCGAAGGAATTTCTATAATCCCCCAGTACCGATTTTCGTTCACGTGTGATGGTGAGTTGCACTTTATAATGCTGCAGGTAATGCGCCACTTCATCAAAACTTCCTTCGGGCAGGTATTGTTTTAACTGGTGTAAGGGCGCTTCCTGCTTAGGCATTTTTTTGCTTGTTCATTTTGGTAATAACAGCTACTTCCACTGCAAGGTACAGGAGGTATAAAAACATAGCCGCAAATACGGATACCTTGCTAACACTATTGCCTGCAACCAGCCTATACACTATCACGGCTGTAATACATACAAACATTTTTATCAGCATACCCCCCATTACGCTCCGCACAAAAACATTGGGGTTGCTGTTATTCAAAGCCTTTTGCTGCATAAAGAAGGCGATCAAACTTATTAAGAAGAATAAAATATTCGCTATTATCAATACATTGTAATCAATACCCCACCTGGCCAGTAAGGTTTTAAATACGGTGAGTAACCCACTAAAAATAACAAACAAAGCAATAAGCGGTAAAATTATTTTCTTCCGTGGATCCATGTACCTGCAAAGGTATTTTAAAGATTATTGATTCACCACATTCCCCAATTCTTTATTTAACTCTACTACATTAGCGCCTGTATGGCAGCAGCCACTAAAGCTGGCAGTTGGCTCTACCTGTAATTTGCCTGCGAAAATGTCGCCCTGTACGTCACATTTACCCAATAATTGCAGTAACTCCTTTATTCTTATTTGTCCGGTTACTTTACCCAGTACATCCGCCTGCTGGCCATGTATATCACCTTCCACAGCGCCTTCCGGGCCAATAAAAATTTTTGATTTTGCGTAGAGGTTACCGCCAAGCACGCCATCTATCCGGATATCGCCATCACTTTTAATATCACCATTAATAATAGTTCCGGCGCCAATGATAGTGGTACCACCTGTAGATAATTCTCCTGTAGATGATTTGGTTTTTGCATTAAACATAGGTAAGGATTTTAGAATGTGAATATAGATTTAAAAAAAATTTCGAATGGTTTTACTGTTGCCTGGTCATTCATTACTATTACCAACTTTTGGTAAATCCAATTTGTTGGTATCCAATACCGGCACTTTACCCTGTAATACTTTTTTTATGTCATCAAAATATTGTTGCTTGTATTTAAGCGCATTTTCCATTGAATCGGTACGTATTTTCAATTGCCTGAATTCTTTTACCTGCCTGGCATCGCCATATCCTACACCGGGCAGATAATATTTGATGGGGGTAAATACGATCAACGCAACCGTTAAAACGGTCAACAATACAAATACACTGCTCAATACAATATACACGCTAAGACGGCTAAGCCTGAACTTAACCACTTCCTCATAAGTGTCCTCATTCATTACTACCAGACGGTAACGATTTCTTAAACGTTTTAGTGTGCTGTTGGCATCTATTTTGCCCATAGTTCATTATTGGATGTTAAAAATAGGAAACCTTACGGCATTATACCTGCTAATTCCCAAAAATAACCGATATTTAACCGCTTTATTTTAATCATTTATTCCATGTTGAAAAGGATTTTTTTACCGGCATTCCTATTATTCGTTTCCTGCACTTTCCTCAACAGTGCGGTGGCACAAGCGCCTACGTGGACGATTGACCTGCTGGGTAAAGAAAAGAAGCCCGAAAAATTTGAGAACAGGAAATTGGGTTCCGAAAAAATGGCTGATAAAAAATTTACCCTTGTAAGGCATTTCTTTCAGAATAATTATACCCATTATAATTATTATTACAATGCCAAAAATAAAATAAACAGCGTTATTGAAAGGGCGAAAGCAGCCCAAAAAGATGACTACACCAGGTTGCTTAGTTATTACCCTTATTCCCTGGAAAATACCGCCAGTCAAAAATCCGAATTAGACTCGGTAATTTTTAAAGCCACCGCCGGTATCCTGTTGCATGACCTGCGAAATGACTGGGTTGACAATATGTACCTGCTGATGGGCAAAGCGTTTTATTTCAGAAAAGATTTTGATTCGGCTGCTGCAACATTCCAGTTTATCAATTACAATCTTTTTCCCCGCAAAAAAAATGAAGATGATAACAGAATTGTAGGCACCAGCGACGCATCAAGTAACAGCCGGTTAAGTATAGCGAATAAAGAAAAACAAAACATACTGCAAAAAGTGGCCGCACTTCCTCCCAGCAGGAATGATGCGCTGATCTGGATGGCGCTTACTTTAATTGAACAGAACGAAATGGGCGAATCCGCAGGTTTAATCAACACATTGCAATACGACCCAATCCTACCTGGCCGCCTTCGCAATGACCTGGACGATGTAAATGCATATTGGTTTTACAAACAAAATATTTATGACAGCGCTGCTACTTACCTCGAAAAAGCCCTGGGCCATGCAGATACCAAACAGGACTTGTCGAGATCGGAATTCCTGCTGGCCCAGTTGTACGAAATTACCAACCAGTTTGATAAGGCGACCGCTTTTTATCAAAAAGTTTCAACGCACACTATTGACCCTTTAATGGATATTCACGCCCGGCTTAACAATGCCAAAATGCTGAAAAGTTCAAATCCGGAAGAGTTGGCCAACAGCATCAATAACCTGGTAAGGATGACAAAAAAAGATAAGTTTGAACCTTACAGGGACATTCTTTTTTATTATGCCGGCGAGCTGGCCATGCAGCAGCCTGATAGCAATGCGGCAAAAGGCTATTTCAATAAAAGTTTACAATACAACGAAATAAATATTGCTTATAAAAACAAGGCTTTTTTACAACTGGCGGATATCGCTTACAGCCAAAAACAATATAAACTCTCTTTTGCATTGTACGATAGTTTGCAATCGGGCGATACCACCCTCAATGACCGGTTAGCTTCCATCCAGGAAAGAAGGAACGCATTGTCGAAAATTGTAGAAAAAATAATTATAGTGGAAAGGGAAGATAGTTTGCAAGCCATCGCCGCCATGGCCCCGGCAGTTAGGGAATCGTTACTAAAAAAAATGGTTAAGCGATTGCGTAAAGAAAGGGGATTAAAAGAAGAAGACACCAATACAGGTGGTACCATGATTGGGTTTGATAATAAATTTGATAATAAAAAAGATGAGCCGATAGACCTTTTTTCTGGCGGTAACAAAGGGGAATGGTATTTTTATAACGCTTCGTTAAAGGGCAAAGGTTTTAATGATTTTAAAAGAAAATGGGGAGTCCGTAAAAACACGGACAACTGGGGCAGAAAAAATGCCACTGAAACTGCCGGGGGCAATGTAGCCAACCCGGCGGGTATCGGGCTTAATACCGCTCCGGATGATCTTGATAAGCCGATAGACCCGAATCTAATAAACGGGATCAACAAAAATGATTTGGCCAAATTAATAAACGGCAACAATGCGAATGATATTACACAGCCTGATGATGTAAGCTATGAAGGGCTCATGGCAAATATTCCATTAACGCCCGAAAAAATGAATGCAAGCAATTCTTTGCTTTCAGTTAATTTATTTCAGTTGGCAAAATTATTTCAGGATGAACTGGAAGATTATGAGCAGGCGGTCTTCACCTACGATCAATCTTTATTGCGCTACCCCGATTCATTGTACAACGGTGAATTATATTTGGGCCTGTATTTTTGTTATACTAAATTAGGTTACGCTGATAAAGCGGCCCATTACAAAAACCTGATCAGCAAAAATTTCTCCGGCAGCCGTTCCGCATTAATATTAAACAATCCGACTGCTGCTAACCCCCAGGCAAAAAACGCGGAAGGCACCAGCAGGTACGAATCCATTTACAACTTATTTATAGAAGGTAATTTTGACCAGGCCTTTGCTGAAAAGAAAAAAGCGGACAGTATATATGGCAATAATTACTGGAGCCCTCAACTCCTGTATATTGAAGCGGTTTATCATATTAAACAACATGAAGACAGTGTTGCCATCTCTGTGCTGGATAATATTACCAACTTATATCCTGACGCTAAGCTTACCCCAAAAGCGGTACGAATGATTGATGTATTAAAAAGAAGGGCGGAGATAGAAGACTATCTTTCGAAGCTGGAAATTACCAGGGCCAAAGATGATGAAATTGTAAAGATAGATGACACCCCTGTTTTAATAAGAAATGAACTAAACCTTATTAAATCGCCGGTGAATAGTATTGATACCAATACCATCGGAATAAAACCGATGGACCAGTCGGTAAAAAACAAATTTAAAACACCTGAACCTCCTTTAATTAAGGATACTGTAAAAACAGCCGTTGCGCCGCCTGTTGCGCCGCCTGTTGCACCACCAGTTGCACCACCAGTTGCACCACCAGTTGCACCGCCTGTTGCACCACCCATAAATGAGATTGTAACAAAAAAAGAGCCGACAGTTTTTGCAAATGGCCCATTTACTTTAAATACGGAGGCGCCACACAATGTGATAATGATAATGGATAAAGTAGATGGCACTTACGTGAATGAATCAAAGAACGCCTTTACCCGCTATCTGAGTGAAAGTTTTAGGGGAGAGCCAATTACTTTAATAAGGGATGCGATTGATAAAGACCGGTCGGTATTGGTTTTCACTTCTTTTACGAATGCGGCGGCGGCTTACCAGTTCTTATTGAAACTTAAGAAAGCGGCGCCCGATGAAGTTTCCTGGCTACCTGCCAATAAGTATTCATTTTACCTGATCACCGATGCGAACCTTCAATTATTAAAAACAAATAAAGATATTCCGGGCTATATCGGTTTGCTTAATAAAGTTTATCCGGGCAAGTTTTAGGGATCAATGCTGAGTAAGGAGTGATGAGTGCGGCTATTTATTTATTGTAGTAAAATGGTAATAAAGAAAGGATATTATACTGCACAACGTATAAAAACGTGAATAAGATTTTTTGTCCAGGCAGAGAAGCAATGGTCATCATCGTTGCATCGCTTGCCGACAGTATTTGTCGGCATCCCGATGTTACACTTGAATCGGGACTTGTACTTAATACCATTGGGCATCTTTAATTGTGTTTTAAATTAATTTCGTTTTGCACCTGGGTTTTAAAATCTAAATACTTATGCACCTGGCAACAAGCAACCACCAAACAATCAACCATCAACAAGCAACCAACAACAACCAACAATCAACCAACAAAAATCAACCAACAACGATCAACCAACAACGATCAACCATTAACCTTCAACTATGAAAAAGAAAATACAAAACAACACAATGAAAAATTCAGTGAGGCTATTATGGCGAATATTTTTCGGCGGGTTAGTGTTGTTGATATTAATATTTGCTCTTGCTAATTTTGGCGCTTTTGGAAAAATGCCTTCCCTGGAAGACCTTGAAAATCCGGAAGCCGACCTTGCCAGTGAAGTTTACACCAGTGATGGAAAAATGATGGGTAAATATTATGCCGAAAACCGCAGCGAAATAAAATACAACCAGATTTCCCCCAATATCATTCATGCATTGATCGCTACGGAGGATCAAAATTTTTATGACC
>JANOTW010000937.1:0-2513 GCA_031416575.1 Ferruginibacter sp. | reverse complement strand
GATGGCGGTATCTCCTGAAAGAGTGGGTGAAATCGCCGTACGTGAAACACTCAACAGGAAGTTGATCATTGTACCCGGAACCATTGCGAAAATTGCTACTGCGGTTATTCGGTTTCTTCCAAGGCGCTGGGTAGTTACTTTATATGGTAAAGTAGGAGGCTAAATAACGTTCACCCTCAAAAAATAATTCACTTATACTGCGCAAAGGATAAATTAGTGATATTTATTTTGCACGATAACCAAATAAAATACGCTCCCGAATTAGTTTAAAACGTAATTAAAGTTGCCCACTGGTATTAAGTACAAGAGGGTACAAACAAGCCGGGGCTGATGTTTCGCTAATAACAACAATAAACAGGCTTCCCTTTTATTCCGCCGCGGCGGAAGGGATATTGGTAGAAATAGACGTTATTTTAATTTCAATAAGTCCCGTAGGGACGTGATATGAAGAACTGATAACAGCGGGAGATTAAACCCTGAATAATATTACGTCCCTACGGAACTATGAATGTATTTTTTTTTCTGGCTACCGATTATGTCCCTACGGGACGGAGGAATTTGATGCGTTGAACATAAAACGCAATTAAAGTCCCCCAATGGTATTCAGTACAAGAGGGCGATGCAACGATGATGCCCATTGCTTCACTGCCTGGACAAAAAATCTTATTCCCGTTTTTATCCGTTGTGCAGTATCATATTAAAAATCATGTATTGCACCCTGGGGGTGGTAATGTTATAGATTCAAACTATATCATTCTCCGGTTACAACTGTTTTCTTTCACATTGTTAAAATTTTCCGGTTAACAAACTCAAGCAGGTTTTTTGCGTATATGAAATTAAATTTTTACACAAAAAAAAACGCCGACTATGCAATTTAAAACACTTGCCATTTCTGTTGCATTGCCCTTATTTTTAATAGCATGTAAAAAAAACAAGCAGGATGTAATGGCTACTCAACCTGTAGTGGCACCTGTACCAATTGCTTTGGCGGATGATGTGTTGAAAGATTCGGTACTCTTACTTACAAAAGACATTTATTTATGGAACACACAAGTGCCCGCTGCTTTTGCCGCACGAAGCTATGGTGATCCAAATAAAATAATGGAAGCGATCCGTCCATTTAGTGTGGAACCTGGATTTTCACAACCCGTGGATCGCTTTAGTTATGCGATGAAAAAAACAGAGTGGGATAATATCAGTGCAGGTATGAGTTCACTGGGATCAACGGTTTCCGCGGACGGGGATTTTGGGTTAACCGTATTTTTTAAGGCAGAGGGCGATTTGCGTGTCAGGCTTGTAGAACCTAATTCACCGGCCGGCATTTCAGGCATACACAGGGGCTGGCGTATTACAAAGATCAATGGAAGCAGTGATATCAATACAAGCAATTCAAATTTCATTGTAGATAATATTTACAATGCCGCCAATGTCTCGCTTACCTTTCAAAAACCAGATGGCACTTTGGTTACCATAGCTTTAAGCCAGGCACATTATAAAAATAAGCCGGTATATCTCGACACTGTTTATAATATCAATAATAAAAAAATCGGTTACCTGGTTTTCAATTCCTTCCTTGGAAAAGTGAATCAGCAGTTCAGCGATTTCCAGCGGGTGTTCAGCCGTTTTGCAAGCGAAGGTATAGCCGATGTGATTATTGATCTTCGATATAACGGTGGTGGTTTTGTTTCCGTACAGGAAAAGCTGGCTAACTATCTCGTCAATTCATCAGCCAACGGCGGTATAATGATGAAACAGGAATACAATGCGAATAATAGCGGAAATAATGAAACAACTAAATTCAATAAATCAGGTTCATTGAATATGAGCCGCATTTATTTTATTGTAGGAAGAAGCACTGCTTCCGCAAGTGAATTACTCATCAATAATTTGAAACCTTATATGGAGGTAAAGCTCATAGGTGGCACTACTTATGGAAAACCGGTCGGCTTTTTTCCCATACCGGCAGGAGATTGGTATATTTTCCCCGTTTCGTTCAGGACAACCAATAAAAATGGGGAGGGTAATTATTTTAATGGCATACCGGTCAACAGCCCGGTTGCCGATGGATTGGATAAAGACTGGGGCGATTTGACTGAAACAAGCCTGGCCAGTGCGATAAGGAATATCACTTCCGGGTCATTCAGGTCACAAATACAGCAGGAATACATGGAGCCGGCAAATGTTGCCAGGGGCAATCAAATATTGGAGGAGCCTTTATTAAAACTTACTATTGGTACCCACCGCCCTTAAAGGACATGCCTTCGAAAAGTGAAATAACATAAGGGGCATCTTTTGAATTGGAAACAGGTTTCCATTTTATTGGGGAAAGAATCCTTTTTAATGGTTATTTATTGGCAGGCCCTCTATATTTATTGGACTCTGGCATCATCGCCCTTCTATACAACCATATTTTTTGTCCGGGCTAAGAAGCTATGTGGAGCATCGTTGCATCGCCCTCTTGTACTGAATACCATTGGGGAACTTTACCTGCGTAATTTTTTAAAAGGAGCCAC
>JANOTW010000936.1:0-1611 GCA_031416575.1 Ferruginibacter sp. | reverse complement strand
CCCAGCTTTTTAAATGGTTGTTCCAGCTTACCGAAGGGCCCCAATAATATTTTGCCGTGGGAGATGATGCCGGCCCGCCGCCTTCGGCAAGTGGAACCTGGATGGAAGATACGGGTAACCCTATGCCATCACCCGGCTCATTAAATGCTTTACCATCCCACCTTTTAGCCTTGCCGCCCGGACTGTCCAGATCGGATAATAAAATGCGGGCCATGCTGATACATTGGCCTTTCCATTCCGTAGCGGTATCGTAAGTAGCCGGGTTGTACTTACCGGGAAAACCGTATTCACCAAAAAAAATATACAGGTAAGCGCCACTAACTACCGCTGAAGGGTCACCCACACCACCGGCAAAATTGATCCCGGTATTATGTGGTTTTAAAATGAGCCTGGGCTGATGATCTTCCAGGATAATTCCATTGTTTGCCCAGCTTCCGCCGCCGTCAATTGATTTCATGATCCCTATCCGGCACACGGCGGTTTTTGTTTCCGGGCCTTTCAATCCCTGCGGCCAGTTAATATCAGTGTAACCGGCGCCGGTTGATCAATCAAAAGGTAATGTAGAAGGATAATTCTCGTTATGATACAAAGCGAATATGGTTTTTCCGCTCTTGTCGTTCGTATCCTGGTAGAGTGTTTCGAACCAGACCGCCCCATGCAAGCCTGGCTTGCCAACCGGCGCATTCATTGGCATTATGGGTTCGGTAAATTCATCCGCCTTTCTGCTAAAAGTTTCATCCACCGTACTTCCGCTGGCATACTTCAGTTCATGTGCATCGCCCCATAAAGGATCTTCGCCATACTTTCCGGGAAATATCCTGAAAGTATCCGCCACCCACACTGTGGCCATGTTGCAATCAACAAATGAATTGAACAAAAACTTTTCCGATGGTACCAGGATGGCTACAGGGTTTTGTTTTGCTAATGTTTTTTTATCTGTATTGGATGGCGATGTACATGCCGCAAAACATGCAATAAAAAAAAGCGGATATATTTTCAATAATGTCTGAAATATTTGCATCGTGTACATATTTTTTTGAATTGGGATTTGTTTCTCAATTTACGATGAATGTTATGCTAATTTAATAATCCGAACAACTTATTAACCCTTACATTGTCTCTCAGTATTAAAGAAGCCCTGATAACGAATGTTACCAGGGCTTTTATTTTTGAAATCGTGCCCGGGACTGGATTCGTATGCGATTGATTGCTAATTATTTATTAGTGTCGAGTGCCAATTATTTGTCTTGAATTAGAAACAGGCACTTGGAAAATGCCGAATTTTAACTACAGCTGAGTGCATCAAGTGTCATTTGCGATGATACAATGCCGCAGAGACTATCGAAGCCTTTGGGCATATCAGTATGGCCGGTGTATAAATAGTAACGGATAGCTGGCGAAAGATGTAGCATGGCTTTAGCTGATGATGGCTTTTATAAATGAAGCCGCTACGGGCTGATGAAAAAATATGCGGTGGCCGCATGAGAGCAACACTTCTATCGCTGCTTCGGGTTGTGTAACTGGTGAATGAAGTTCAATAAAACATTTTGCAGGCTGAAGGGCGGCAACATCGTTTTGGGTACGGTAGCATTTGTACCAATAATAAAAAAC
>JANOTW010000935.1:0-2093 GCA_031416575.1 Ferruginibacter sp. | reverse complement strand
TTGTAAATTTCCACATTGGTGTTAAAGGTTTTCTTATTTTCGTTTACATATTTTTAATACTTCATTAATGATGATAGTAAACTTTCGTTCGTTCAAACAAAAAGTACGATACCATAAAAAATCATTCAAATCATTTTTAACTAAGTTAGAAAAAAATCCGCCAAAAGGATTGCATAAACTTATTGACCGGGTGGATAAGGAAGTTTGGGCCGAAACCGATTGCCTGAGCTGTGGTAATTGTTGCAAACAAATGACCCCCACTTTTTCTGTAAAAGACATCAAACGTATTTCAGCTCATTTTGAAATGACGCCGGATGAGTTTAGAGAGAAATGGCTGAGGTATGATAAAAAGGATGACGACTGGCAAAATAAAAAACAACCCTGTCAGTTTCTGAATTTAGCCGATAATAAGTGTTCCATTTATTCCATTCGCCCTGCAGACTGCGCTGGCTTTCCACATCTTACCAAAAAGAAAACAGAAGATTATATTCACGTACACAAGCAGAATATTCAATATTGCCCCGCCACGTATAAGATGGTAGAGAAGATGAAGGCTTTGATGTGCAAATAAGGTAATGTGCTAATTCTTTTATCGGGAACTATTTTTTTCTACAAAGCTTAGGTGAATACCAAAACACCGTTTAAAGTTGTCTGCTAAACTCAACCAGATTTATAAAAATGGAAAATCAAAATATTGAATATAAAGAAAGCTGGCGGGATGAATACATTAAATGGATTAGCGGTTTTGCAAATGCCAATGGGGGTAAAATATATATTGGCATTAATGATAACGGTATTGTAACGGGTATTACGGATGCAAAAAGACTATTGGAAGATATACCCAATAAAACCAAAGATATCCTTGGTATTTTGGTGGATGTAAACCTTAAAACAAAAGCCAAAAAAACATTTTATCGAAATTGTTGTGGAAGCCTATCCTTATCCTGTAAGTTATAAAGGCCAATATCATTTCAGAAGTGGCAGCACCAAGCAGGAATTGAAGGGCGCCGCCCTGGATAAATTTATTTTGCAGAAACAGGGCAAGCGCTGGGATGCGGTACCACAGCCTAAACTTGCGGTAAGGGAACTGGCGAAATCCGCTTTTGATTATTTTAAAAGTAAAGCCGCGGATACCAAACGTGTAACACCGGAAGTATTAAAGGATAAGCCCGGAACATTACTGGAAAAGCTATACCTGAAAACAGATACCGGCTATTTTAAGCGGGCGGCGGTATTGCTTTTTCACCCCGGCCCTGAAAAATATATTACAGGCGCATACATCAAGATCGGCTATTTTAATAGTGATGATGACCTGGCTTACCAGGATGAAGTACACGGGCACTTATTTGAACAGGTAGAGAAAATAATGGACCTGCTTTTAACCAAATATTTAAAAGCGGCTATTTCCTACAAAGGTTTAAACAGGGTAGAGCGCTACCCGGTACCTGAACCGGCTTTAAGGGAAGCAATACCCAATGCCATCGTTCACAAAGATTACAGCAGTGGCAACCCCATACAAATAAGCGTTTATGCCAATAAGATTATAATTTGGAATGAAGGGCAATTACCCGATGACTGGACAGTTGAAAGCTTGAAAACAAAACATCCCTCACGCCCTTTTAATCCGGATATCGCCAATTGCTTTTTTCGTGCTGGTTTAATTGAAGCATGGGGTAGGGGCACTATTAAAATTTTAAATGAATGCCGGCTGGCAAAAGTTTCATTGCCTGTTTTTAAATATGATTTATCGGGGTTTGTGGTTGAGTTTGGATATGTTGCTACACAAATAATCGAATCAGCTGTTGGTGTAGTTACAAGCACTGCTATGGATAAAGCTTTGCTTTTTATAAGGGAAAATAAATCGATTACTAAGTTGGAATTATCTCAAAAAGTAGGTGTAAGTCTAAGTACAATTGACAGAATTATAAGACGACTCCAGAAAGTAAATTTAATTATTAGAGTTGGTAGCGACAAATCAGGTAGGTGGGAAATAATTTAAATGCAATTTTTAATGAGATTGACGTTGTAAAATGATGTTGTAAAATGACGTTGTAAATGACGTTGTAAAATGACGTTGTAAATGAATAAAAAAT
>JANOTW010000934.1:0-2289 GCA_031416575.1 Ferruginibacter sp. | reverse complement strand
ATCAACACACCCGATAAAATTATAGCAGCAACAAAAACAAATTTGGAAACAACCAATGTTATTTCTATTTAAAATAAAAATAATTTCATTTTCGCTGGTTTTTCCAATATTAGTTAGAAGCTATTATCGTTTAATCGTGATAAGGGCTTTTTACCCATTTATGACTTCACGGTTCAATCTACATTCTAAAATACCATCAAACCCTTTACCCATGATATACTTACATGCAAACTAATTACCTGATTGTAATACAAGAAAGGAATAGGGGTCAATGGAAAACAATTTGTTTATTTCTTTGGGAAACTCCCCCATTTCCAAATTAAGGAAGGAGGATGCGCCACTTATTTTCCAAATAAATAATTTGGAATTAATGTACTGCCCGTAAATCTCCGGAAGCATCTCATGCACCAAACCATTCCAACAGGCTTCTTCTAATTTTTCAATTTCAGATAACGGTTTATTCATTTCCGGATTTTCTTTTGCACAATACTGCCGGGATGAAAATGTAGTGCCGGTCATCAATAATATTTCAAGTTGCGCCGCTTCGTTTTTCATGATTTAATATTTTATAACCCTGCAGGGACAGGGCGAAAGATGAAAGGAAATATTTGTAAAGCTTGAATGAGCACTGAGGTTATTTGTTTGCACCGGTAAGTCGCAAATATCTACAGTGTTTGTAACAGGCTTTTTAAATAGGGCATTGGCAAAATATTCAAGCTGAATGTTTTTATCATTTGATAAATTGAAAGCTGGTATGAAAGAGGCTGGCCCATATTTTATTTTTGAGTCAGCCTCTTTACAAAAAAAACAACTTACAATTATTGCCGGGACCATGCATTGCCTACCTGCTCTTTGCAAATTCTTCATAAACGGTTATTTCATTGTTGCGTACCAAAATTTGTTTAATACTGGAGCAATCTTCTAAATGAACTTTATACAAGGTTACATCCCCCTGGCTTACTTCCTGAACCATTGAAATACTATACCCACCGTAGTTGGCCTTTACCAGCAACCTGATATCCTGCGGCATTTGTGCTTCATTGTAAGTAGTGATGGTAAATAACCAATTGCCTTTTTTATTATAAACAACTCTTGCGGATTTGTCGTTCATTTTAAATGTGGCAACAATTACTTTCTCTTCGGAATTCCACTTCAGGCCTGAAACATTTTTAAAGTTTTTGTCAAGATAATTGGTAACTTTTAAATTGGCCTTAGCCGCTTTTAAATTAGCTTTCATCTCTTTGAACGCTGTTTCGTCATTATTGACGATGGCATTGCTTACAGCGGTTTTTTCGCTTTCCGCCAACCCGTTATTAATACCGGTTTTAGAGGCTGCAAAGGAAATATCCGTTGCTTTTTGAGCGGTAGCGTAGCTGGTAATTAACGAAGTAAATAAAACTCCGGTAACCAGGATCATAATCATCTTTTTCATTTTTTTAAAGTTTAAATGGTGAATTAAGTTTACAAAATAGAATAGCGCTTTTCTGATGTAAAGGTCTATTCCTTTGCAGTGCCTTACAAGCGTGCATTGACTGCTTTATTGAAAGTAAAATAACCCGTGGAGGAGGGTTTTATTCACGGTAAGTATTGTGGCTATTCACGGAGAGAGGTGGTTAGGCGAGGATTAAAAATTGATTTTTTTATGCTGGAATATTTGGAAAATATTCAAATGATCAATGGGAAAAGCGGGGTGATATTTTTTTACAAATAACGTGGGTAAAGTTCCACAATGGTATGGCGTACTCCCGATTCAAGTGTAACATCGGGATGCCCCGATAAAAAATCGGGGCAAGTACCCAAATAAACCGCGGCTGATTTTTCGCTAATAATCCCGATGCATCGGGAGGCAAAATTTGAAGGCCCTGTTTTGCCCCCGGTCCCTGAAAGGCAATGTCTTTTAGTTAAGGCAAATTGTTTTTTGTTCCGTAGGAACAAAATGTGGGTAGGAAACGATTAATGGATATGTTTTTTCGATCCGTAGGATCGGTATGTGCTTTGATTCGGTTTCAACCAATTTTGGTATAAACTTCATAATCCATTTCACATATCGTCCGTTAGCTAACGGACGAACAAATAAACCTTATCTAAATGTCAATGCCCTTCACGAAAAATGCGGAAATCCCGGCACAGGCCGGGATTTTTCCAAAAGGGTAGGTCTTTTGCCAGGTTCATTACCTGCACCTGATGAACCGCTCCTTATAACGCAATTAAAGATCCCCAATGGTATTCAGTACAAGAGGGCGATGCAACGGTGATGCCATGAAATACTTCAGCCCGGACAAAAAGAAT
>JANOTW010000933.1:0-2102 GCA_031416575.1 Ferruginibacter sp. | reverse complement strand
AATAGTCAGTGGCGACTATTTTTTTTTACCACTCTATCCCCCGCTTTTCCAAATATCATCAAAGGGGCTTTTAATATTCACTAAATCTTTTCTTGCCACATGCAAATACCGCATGGGTTCAATTTTTTAAAAGGCTTTGCCTACCCTCCCTTACATTACAAGTACGGGGGTAATAAAACTGGATTACAAAATACTAATAATATTCAATGGCAGGGGGATATTTTTTTCGCTGCTGCGACTGGCGTGCAAAACGCAATTAAAGTTGCCCAATGGTATGCGGTACAAGAGGGCGATGCAACGATGTTTATTCAGGGCTATATTGCCTGGACAAAAAAATTAATACGCATTAACTTTAAATTGCGAAAGGCGGGAAGTTCCGGATTTGAAAGAAATCAGACATCAAAAAATCAGGCATCACTTACATCCTTCATCAACACTTGTATGGTTTCCCTTGTTTTTTGACTCAGTAATTGAATCCTGCCTGCCGTTAACTTTTGTATGATGGCTTCATTGTAATGCCGGATGGTTAACAGCTCACAGTTTTTTTCTATCTGCACATCAAAAAATTCACTGGCTGCCAGCGCTAGTTTTTCTATTTTTTCGGGTTTATCATCCAGGCAACAAAGCAGGCTGATGGCCCCATTTTGTGAGAGGTTCGGCCTTATCTTGATTTCCACAAACAACTCATGGAGTTTGGCAACCAATACATCTTCTACAAATGAAAAGTCACGGGAACTTAATTGCATCAATACCTGTTTATCTTTCAGTACTATTACCGGGGGAAGCTGATGAACAGGCTGGCTACTGACGATAGTGCCTGCCAATGCGGGTTTTAAAAAACATCTTACGTGGAGGGGAATGCCTTTGTTTTGTAATGGCTTAATTGTTTTTGGATGAATCACCTGCGCCCCATAATAGGCCATCTCTATTACTTCCGAATAACTCAATGCACTTATAAATTGCGCATCCGCAAATTGTTTGGGGTCGGCACTCATCACGCCTTCCACATCTTTCCAGATGGTTTGGCTTTCGGCATCCAGCATATTGGCAAAAATAGAAGCCGTGTAATCACTTCCTTCCCTGCCCAAAGTGGTACTTTCATTTTCATCAGTGGCGCCAATAAAGCCCTGGGTAATCAGGATATCCGTTTTATCAAACAAAGGAAGCAGATTGTCCTGTACTTTTTGTCGGGTAAAATTCCAGTCAATATTGGCATCCCTGAAATTATCATCGGTCCTTAAAATATCCCTTACATCTATCCATTGGTTTTTAATGTCAACGGTATTCAGATAATTACTGATGATAGCGGTACTCAGCAATTCGCCACAACATACTATCTGGTCGTAATAATAATCGTAATCCCTTACCGGCTTATCATGCAGCAACCATTCCACTTCGGTGAAAATATCCGATAGCCCATGTACGGGTTGATTGGTTAATTGTTCGGATAGGTCAATATGAGTTGCTTTTACCAGGTTGAATAATAAAAGCGCTTTGGCTTTATCGCCCGCATAAAACGATTCAGCTACCTTTTCCAGCGCATTGGTCATTTTACCCATCGCTGAAATAACGACCAGTAATTTTTCACCTTTGTAACCCTGAATAATTTTCGCAACGTTCCCGATCCTTTCCATGCTGTTGATACTTGCGCCGCCAAACTTGAAAACCTTCATTGAAATTAATTTGAAAATTTAATAATGTGAAAATTTGATTCCCACTTGCCCTTTTTTAATTTATGCTGCACCACGGATAAAAACGTAAATAAGATTTTTTGTCTGGGCAGAGAAGCAATGGTCATTCCCGATGAAAATGCCGAAAGGTCGGCACAGGTCGGGATTTCGAAATACAGATTTTTTGTCCAAGCTATATTTCCTTGCTCAACATCGTTGCATCGCCCTCTTGTACTTAATACCATTGTGGATCTTTAATTGCGTTTTAAATTAACCATTTACACCCCATTTTAAAACATCCCGGCCTGTGCCGGCCTTTCGGTATTTTTCGGGAAAGCCTGTCCCGATTCATCAGGAGGGATGGGAGTAACCTGTTTTGTTTTTTTATGGAATAAAACAAAAATTTACAGATTTACCCTTGTGTGGCATATA
>JANOTW010000932.1:0-1787 GCA_031416575.1 Ferruginibacter sp. | reverse complement strand
TGTACTGATTTTTGCACCGCCCTTTGCAGTTCTTCACGGTCAATGGGTTTTAATAAATAATCAAGCGCACTGAACTGAATGGCTTTAATGGCGTATTGATCGTAGCTGGTAGTAAAAATAAGTTGAAAATTTATCTCTGGTAATTTTTCCAGCAACTCAAAGCCATTCATGTGCGGCATTTCGATATCCAGGAAAAGTATCTGAGGCGGATGCTGCTGTATGCTCTGCAAAGCAGTGGATGCGGCATAACATATATCCAACACTTTTACGGCAGGACAATAACGTTCCAGCAAAGTGGCTAAGCTTTCACAACAATATGGTTCATCGTCAACAATGGTGGCTGTAATCATTGAATATTTTTTTTATTATTAAAGTTCATGCAAAGGCTTCCGTTAAATCCTTGTAATGAATTTTGAGGATCACCCTGGTGCCGGCCACGTTGCCTTCATCGTCTGTAACATCTTCAATATTGAAAAAAGTTTGTACATCCATGTCCCGGTTAAGCAGGGTTAGTCGTTCTGTAGTAATTTGCAGCCCCATTGATTTTTGTTTCTCCGCTGATTTGCTTTTAATCCTGGCGGCACTTTTTCTGCCAATGCCATTATCAGTAATCATGCAGGTTAATATTTTTTTCTCCAGGCTTAATGCAATTTCAAGATGCCCCTTTCCTTGTTTATGCATCAATCCATGCCAGATAGCATTTTCAGCGAATGGCTGCAACAGCATCGGAGGAATGAAAATATTTTCCGCGTCAATTTCATTTTTAAAACTGATGTCGTACTCAAAAGAATACTGGAAACGTAATCTTTCCATTTCGAGGTAAAGCCGCAGCATTTCCAATTCATCCTCAAGGGCAATGAATGATTTTTTGGAATTGGTAAGCACCATGCGGATGAGCCTTGAAAATTTAGTTAGATAATCAGAGGCCGGTTCGCTTTCATTTTTTAAAATAAACCGGTTAATAGAACTGAGGCAATTAAAAATAAAATGTGGGTTCATTTGTGCACGAAGTGCCTGCATTTCCAGTTCAGTGGCCTTGTGTTGTTGTAAAACCATTTCTTGTTGCATATGAATTTTATTAATGCGATACTGTATAAATGCATAGATAAATCCTGCGAGCAATAAAGTAAAAAGTGTATAAAACCACCAGGTGCGCCACCAGGGAGGAGAAATGATTAAGATAAGCCGCGCCGGTGTTTCATTCCAGACACCATCGTTATTGCATGCTTTTACCTGAAAGGTATAAGTGCCCGCACCTATATTAGCATAAGACGTAAAGCGCCTTTCACCAGCATTAATCCAATTTTTATCCAGACCTTTTAAACGGTAGGCATACCTGTTCTTAAAAGATTGTGTAAAGTTGAGGGCCACATACTCAAAAGAAATATGATTCTGGTTGTACGCAAGATGAATAAGAGTATCCTCATAAATGGGTATCGTTTTATCTAAGACCTGTAAGTAATTTATATAAACAGGTGGAATCTCTTTGTTACGGTTGACGCTGGATGATTGAAATATATGGAGGCCTGCAAAGTCAACACGTAGTAAATCTCCGGAGGAGGTTTTGATCAGGTAATCCGGCATCAGCGTGCTTAAACCGTCTTTGGCAGAGAAATGTGTAAATCTATTACCGGATAGATCTATTACTTCAAGGCCAAGATTAGTATTAAGCCATATTTGTCCTTTATCGTCTTCGACTACCTGTGTAATATGCATGCTTTGCAATCCATCTTTCACCGTATAATTTTTAAATTTAGTAAGCGAAGCATCTGTTTGCCACAAACCTG
>JANOTW010000931.1:0-1658 GCA_031416575.1 Ferruginibacter sp. | reverse complement strand
GAAAGGGCAAAATATAATAGCGTAGGGCATCGCCCTACGTGAACAATGAATTATAAGACAAGCCCTGTAAGGGCGTAACATTTTTTTTTATAATCTTGTATTTATCAAACAGTTAGCAATGGTGTATATATAATTGTCGCTGGCTGGTGTCCCACCAGCCAAGGGAAGCCCGCCGTGGCCGGTGTCCCACCGGCCACATTCCTGATAACTGTAGCTACAATTTGGGATGCAACCGAAAATTTATCATTCAACAATGTTTGCTTAATGCTTTGTTAGTTGATGCAACTTGCTTCAGATGTACAAGAGTACCCAAATAAACTGCGCCTGATGAACCGCTCAATATAACGCAATTAATGTTCCCCAATGGTATTCAGTACAAGAGTGCGACGCAACGATGATGCCATGAAATACTTTTGCCCGGACAACAAAAATAAATACGGTTTTATAAAAGAGTCCTTGCACCAAAATGGTTATTTGAAAAACAAAAGTTGATGCCAAAAAAAACCATGCCGGGCCACATTGATTCACTTCACCACTCATTAAAAAGGATAGCCCAAAGCAATATTCAGTACCAGGTTTTGTTGCCTCCAGTTCCGGTCGCCCAATTCTATTTTATCAATCACCCATCTTTGCCCATTTGGTAAATAGGGTTTACGCAATGGAAACCCCAAATCAGCCCTTAACAAAATCACCCCCGCATCAAACCGAAGGCCTAACCCGGACGCTACCGCGATCTCTTTATAAAAATCTTTTTTCAACTGGCCTGCCCTGCCAAATAAAATGGTATCCCTGGTCCAGATATTACCCAGGTCCATAAACACCGCCCCGCTTAATTTGGCTACCAATGGTATCCGTAATTCCGAATTAAGCTGGAGCTTGTAATCCCCACCAATAACCTGGAAAAGCCGCTGATCTTCCAATGTGGGTAAATAAGCGCCCGGGCCAATCTGGCGCATCCGGAATCCGCGTAGGGAGTTGGCCCCTCCAATAATATATTGTTTTGAAAAAGGAAGGATATTGGAATTATTATAAGGAATGCCAATACCTATCATCAGCCTGTTGGCCCAGTCGAAATTATTGCGCAATTTCTTTTGGTAACGAATATCAATATCCGCTTTTGCAAATTGCGCAAAGGGTGTATTGAATATCTCTTTCTGCCTTGGTTGCTTCGCCCCGCTAATGAGGCCTGCGATATTCCCCGACAGATCGAGGCTGGTGTTGAAGTACCATTGTTTTTTTGCAAACGGGTTGGCGGTATTGAATGTATAGGAATAAAAAGAGCCGAGAATTACTTCGGAGTAAACATTGATTAAAAGGGATGGATAACGGGAGGCCTCCTTTTTAAAAGTATCGGTAACATTGCTGGCATTAATATAAGTTAACGCGATGGGGGATAAAGTATGTTCCTTGTTGCTGCTTTCCTTCCAGTTAAATTCGTACTGCAGGCGAAACACGTTTTTTGTATAGAAAAGTTGTTTTCTAAAATACTCGTACCCCGTTAATAAACGGGTGCGTGGCGGATATAATTTGCTTTCCTTTATTTTAATGAACGGTACATAAAACCGGGGGAAATTAATGGATGCCTCTCCGCCCAACCTGTAATTATTAGTATTTTTAAGGGAATCGGAAAAAGAGACTTCCAGGCCGCCGTAAGCTTT
>JANOTW010000930.1:0-5894 GCA_031416575.1 Ferruginibacter sp. | reverse complement strand
TTGCGTTATAAATTAAAGGAGCATAATACGGTGATATGGTATCCTTGTAAATTTGAATAAAGCACTTTCAATTTGCGCATATCCTTTTCCTTTTTGAGTGGATTAACAAATTTTAGATTGTATTAAAATTCCCATATCGTTCCATACCGGTATTTACTTTACAATTTGTATAAACAAAAAATCCCAACTTTTAATAGTTGGGATTTTAATTTTATTTCCTTCGGCTTTCTATCTTAAAAATAAACCTGGTTATTTAAAAACCTGCTTGATATAATCTGCCACTACTCCTGGTTTGGCTTTTGAAAGCTTATCAAGCCCGGCCTTAAATGCAGGGTCAGTAAAGCTTTTAAACTGCTCAGGTATAAATCCCCTGAATTTAATGATATGATCTATTCCCTTTTTAACCTTGGCTACATCGTTTACCAGTAACAGGTAATCAGCGAAGGCACCTGTCATTTCTAATTTATCCTGGCTTGGGGGAGCAGCGTTGTACCGCTCAGCTATAAACTCAAAGTCGGCCTCTGTACCATTTGCTATCAGGGTAGTACTTACAACTTCACCCAATTCACCTTTTGCGTCGGCGCTAAATTTTTTTGCCAGTTCATAAGATTTAGCGGGCGCTAATGCGCTTAATCCTTCCAGTGCGGCGCCTGCCACACTGTATGATGAGTCGTTTACAAATTTATTGTAGAGAGATTGATATTTTGCATCTTTGGTTGCGGCCAAAAATTTCAATGCTGCTGCCCTTGTTCTATTATCCTTCTCAGCGCCGGCAATCAATTCAATTGTCCCAAGCACTTTTGCATTGGTAGCAAACTTTGACTTAGACAACCGGTCAATGCTTAACCTGCGCAGGCCTTCATATTTATCCTTTAGGCCAAGTGATATCTCTTCCATGTTTTTTTTATTAAAAAAATCCAGGGCTTCTTTTCTATCTAAATAATTAGGGGCATTCCGATATTGAAATATGAAATTTCCGGAAGTCTTGTTATCTGTTTTATCCCACAACAATACTTTATCCGCATCAACATTTATCAGGTCAGGTTTTGAGCCCTGGTTGAAAACAAAAGTATCCGCTTTATTTTCCATCCATACATCGTAGCGTTTTTTATCCTTGCCGGTATAAATATCAATAGCCATCGGTAATCTAAATACCTTGTCGCCGGGCTGTGTTTGTTTTAAATACACAACTACTTTTTTACCAGTGGTATCGTAATCATAACTTATATCTACTTTCGGGTGCCCGCTACCGTAATACCATTGATTCCAAAACCAGTTCATGTCTTTACCGGTTACTTCTTCAAAAGCTAACCGCAACTGGGCTGCTTCGCCTGATTTAAATTTATTAACAGTTAAATAATTATTCAACGATTTATAGAAGGCGTCATCCCCAACATAATTGCGCAGCATGTGTAATATCCGGCCACCTTTATTATAACTTACCGCATCAAACATGTCTTCTTTATTAGAATACCTGAAGCGTACAAGATCTTTTTTCTCACTGCCACTTTGGATATATCCCTGCATATCTTCCAGGTTATGCTCGTCAGCGGCATCTTTACCATATTTATATTCATCCCATAAATACTCACTGTAATTGGCAAAACTTTCGTTTACCGTTAAGTTGCTCCAGCTTTCCGCTGTAACCAGGTCGCCAAACCACTGGTGAAATAATTCATGCGCAATCGTTTCTTCCCAACGGTTCCCGTCAACTAATTGTCTTGCATTTTGGTAGGCGCTTTCCTGGTGTAAGGTGGCGGTAGTATTTTCCATGGCGCCACTTACATAATCCCTTCCTACCATTTGCGAATATTTTGCCCAGGGGTAATCAACGCCAAGTTTTGTTGAAAAAAAACTGATCATCTCCGGTGTATTACCAAACACACCTCTTGCATAGGGAGCTTCTTTTTTCTCTACATAATAACTAACTTCTTTTCCTTTATAGGCATCTTTAATAATGGCAAATTCGCCAACACCCATAAAAAATAAATAGGGGGCATGTGGTTGATCCATTTTCCAATAATCAGTTCTTGTACCGTCGCTATTTTTCTTTTGGCTCTTCAATAAACCGTTGCTGAGTGTTACATACTTTGCAGGCACCGTCATATAAATTTCTTGAGTAGATTTTTGATTGGGCTTATCAATGGTTGGCATCCATACGCTGTTGGCTTCAGTTTCACCCTGGGTCCAAATTTGTACGGGCTTTTCTTTATCTTCTCCCATGGGGTTAACAAAGTACAAACCTTTCGCATCGGTTATCGCGGCGCTACCTTCTACTTTCAACTCATCAGGTTTCGATGTGTACGAAATATAAATAGTATAATTTTCCCCTCCTTTGTAAAGCTTATCAAGTGTTATCAATAACTGCATACCATCATACTTATATTTTAATGTTGATTTGGCAGCGCCCTTTATCATGGCAACTTCTTTAATTTCCATGCCCTTGGCATCTAAGGTTAAAGAGTCAGTAGCATAAAAGTGAGGTTTTAATGTTATCCATGCTTTTCCATACATCCACGATTTAACGTAATCAAATTTTACCTCCAATTTGGTGTGTACCAAAGCATTGATTTTTGTATAACTTTCGCGGTATATTTTTTTCCACGAACTGTCTTTAACTATATTTTCGGTCTGTGCGTTTACAGTACCCATTGCGATAAGAATAGCAATAAAAAAGAAAATTTTCTTCATATCATATATTTATTTAGCTGCAAAATTAGGGGTACGCATGTTAAAGCAAAACGAATTTTTTGATAAATGGTAAATCCATAACTATAATAAGTAGTTTTGTAACCAAAGCGACCAAAAGCATGAAGCATTTACAATTTGCACTTCTTATCTTTTTTCTTTTTTCCTTGCCTGGCTTAAAAGCACAGCAAAATCATTTCATATATTTCCAGACAGAAAATAAACAACCCTTTTATGTAAAGCTTGATGATAAACTATACAGTTCTTCTGCATCAGGATACCTGGTAATGGCTAAGCTAAAAGACGGAGCGTATAACCTGTCAATCGGGTTTCCTAAAGGTGAATGGACGGAGCAAAATATGCTCTGTACTATTGATAAAAATGATGCAGGTTATTTATTAAAAAATTTTGGAAGTAAAGGTTGGGGGCTATTTAACCTGCAAAGCTCAGACGTGGTAATGGCTAGCCAAAAGGAAAAAATTATCAACGTGGAAATAGTAAACAAAACGGATGCTTTTTCCAATATGCTTTCCAATGTGGTCAATGATTCTACCATCAGGCAAACAGAAGTAGTTAAGCAGAAGGCGATAATACTACCTGCAAAGGAAGAAGAGAAGAACGCGGATGTTATGGCCACCCAAAAAGAAGGTGTAAAGGATCAGGTTGCAGTTCAACCGGCAAAAGGTGAATTAAAACCCTCTGAGATTAAAGATATTAAAGTAAACGCTTCAGTAACTAAGGAGATTGAAAAAACTGAAATAGCGAAAGATCAGGCAACAGCTATGAATAACAATAGGTCAACTATTATAAAAAGCTTGTTTAATACAAATGCGGAAGGCACGGAAATGGTTTTTATAGATGAGGTAAATGGAAAAAAGGATACGATCAGGGTATTCATTCCTGCCGATAAAAATTCAGCACCCCTAATAAAAGAAAAGCCTAAAGAAATAGAAAAAACCAAAGAAGAACCAAAGTCTGAACCAATAAAGAAGGAAGAGAAAACCAAAGATAACAGGTTCCTTGATATAGAACTTCCTAACCCAAACAAAAAACCGGAAGATAACAAACTAATTAAAAATAAGGTAACCGAAAATAAGGATACCAGTAGTAAAGCAGAAACTAAATACCCGGCAGATAAGCCGGTTGAGCAAGTTATTCAAAAAGTTCCAATGATAAATTCAGATTGTAAAAACTTTGCCTCTGATGGGGATTTTCTGAAATTGCGAAAAAAAATGGTATCGGAAGATAATGATGATGATATGATAGCACTTGCAAAGAAGTCATTTAAAACAAAGTGTTTTGCTGTAGAGCAGGTAAAGAATTTAAGTGTATTATTTTTAAAAGATTCAGGCCGGTATGCTTTTTTTGATATGGCTTATCCGTTTGTATCGGATTCACATAACTTCAGTATGCTTCAAAACCAGTTATCGGAAACATACTATATAAATCGTTTTCAGGTAATGATTCGTCACTAAAAAAACACCCTTTTTACGATAGTAATCTGTATGGAGGGAATGGGGGTGAGCCACTATGCCACGCTATTTCATAGAAGTCTTTTATAAGGGTACCAATTATTCGGGTTTTCAAATTCAGCGAAACGCCAATTCAATCCAGGCTGAAATAGAAAAGTCACTCAATATTTTTTTTAAGGAAAAGTTTTCGCTCACTGGTTCTTCCAGAACCGATGCAGGCGTACACGCACTGCGTAATTACTTTCATTTCGATTGTCAGTCCCTTGCTTTATATGCCGCAGAGCGGTTAAACAGGATAATTTATAATCTAAATGCAATTTTGCCGGGAGATATTGTGATCAAAAGGATTTACAAGGTTGCAGACGATGCCCATTGCAGGTTTGATGCCGTTAGCCGGGAGTACAAATACTTCATTTATCAGCATAAGGATCCATTTCAATCAGACAGGGCGTATTATTATCCTTACAAGTTGGATTTAGGAATATTAAACCAGGCAGCAACCGCATTAATATCATACCAGGATTTTACCTCATTTTCCAAAAGAAATACCCAGGTCGCATCTTTTAACTGCGATCTTTTAAAAAGTGAATGGACAATGGAGCAAAACCTTCTTGTATATAATATAAAAGCCAATCGTTTTTTACGTGGAATGGTAAAGGGGCTGGTTGGCACCATGCTTAAAGCAGGTACAGGAAAGATTTCCGTTGCTGAATTTTGTAAAATAATAGAAAGTAAAGATTGTACTAATGCTGATTTTTCGGTGCCACCCCAGGGCCTTTTTTTAGTAAATGTTCTATATTGAATTATTTGAAGCAACATTTCAATTGTGGAATACCCGTCAGCGCTAAATAAATCCTGACTGCGGATGAGAAGATCATTTGCCACACCCACCCTATAGGATATAAGGTATGTGTTTAAAAACGATAGGGATAAGCTGTTTTTTATTATTTTTTCATTGAATCGGGCTGTTAAACCTCTTTAGCCACAGCGGCACTTGCCCCCACAGGATAGGGGTGGCTCGCCCTTCTTCTATACAACAATTCTATTTTATTGTTCAGGCTGCGAATCAATGGGCATCATCGTTGTGTCACTCCCGTGTACCGCATACCAGTGTGGATCTTTACCCACGTTATAATTACCGTAGCATCAGCCGAACCTTATTCGACACACCCATACATTGATTTTCCATTCAGCAATTTGTGTCATTTGAGCTTCCCCGTTTATTTATTTCAACTCACCACCAATATATTTCCAAATCACGGATCTGCTATAAATCAATATAGTCAAGCATTTCAGGAATATGTGATTATTAAGTTTTCCAAATGCGCCTCTTTTTTTCATAAAAAACTTTGATAGTAAACCATATCACCTTATCTTTGCCGTCCGCTAATAAAAAAATGCGGAAGTTCTTTAAAAATCAGCTCAATAAATAAACAGGGTTTCTTTAAAAAAAACTGTAAAAAAATAGGGTTGTAGTGCAAACGAACATACCTTTGCACTCCGAAATAAAAATCGGGGTTAGTTCATCGAAATACCTTACTTAAATCATTCATAATCAATCCTTAAAACAAAAGTTTTTTTGAAAAAATACTGAATTAAATTTGGGTACTAACATAAAGGTCTTTACTTTTGCACTCCATTAAAAAATGGGGGTTCGTAAAAGGACCGAAAGCTCTTTGAAAGATTGGAAACAACAGCATGAAACTTCGGTTTCAAAAAGGGTAAATCTGGCGC
>JANOTW010000929.1:0-2778 GCA_031416575.1 Ferruginibacter sp. | reverse complement strand
ACGAAATAACAACCGGGATATAACGGTAGGTAAGGAGTTCTTAGTTTAAAGTGTATGCTATTTATCTTTTTTGTCCAGTCCCCAGTTCCCTAAATAAACATTGTTGCACTTGCCCACACAGTATTGTGAGGGGCCGCCCTCCCATACAACCAAAATTTTGACCATTGAAAATGAAACAATTACAAATTTTTAAAATTGTAATGAGCGAAAAATCAGCCGCAGCTTATATGGGTACTTTTATACAACCATTCTTTTTTTTGTCCGGGCGAAAGAATTTCATGGCATTCCCGAAAAAAAACCGGGATTTCGCAATACCGTTTTTTTGTCCAAACTATATTTCATTGCTCAACATCGTTGCATTGATAATCCCGATAGCGAATGCGTATCGGGACAGTCTATCCCGATAGGGAAGCGTATCGGGGCCCTTCTCTACAACCATATTTTTTGTCCAGGCTAAGAAGCTATGTGGATCATCGTTGCATCGCCCTCTTATACTGAATACCATTGGGGAACATTAATTGCGTTATACAGGGCGGTTGCAGGCGCTATTAATTTGATGCGATTTTGTAAGATGGCTTTTGGATAGTGTCATATTTTATAAGTAACCCAGCCGCTATCTCCCGGAGCGAACCGCCCTGGTTATATTTTACTTGTACCGGAGCCATTACTTCATCGGTGAGCTTTGTATTTTTCGGCTTTTTTTTTATTTGCAAAGAAGCCTAATTCCTTACTTTCCTTATAGCGCTTTACCCAACGTTTTACGCTAATATCACTTACCCCAAAACAATTTACTATCTCTTTGTGTTTGCAAACACCATTTACAATGAGCTGGCTGGATATATACCTAAAGCTGTCAATATCGGATTGGTCATGCACAAATATGGGCATTGGTACGTTGAAATAATAAACTGTGTTCTCTTTCTTTTGTACACCAACAAGGTTATTGATTAACGTAGCTTCAACAGGAAATAATGGCAATAATAATTGCAAGGCTATTTTTTTGCCCGGTTTGTCAGGGGTGTTTGCGCCTTTTCTTCCATTTCGGCATCATTTTAAAATCCGTAAGAAAAATTTATGTACCCCAATATAATTATTCTTATCTATTGATAATAAAGAAGTGTAGCGTTTTTTTGTGATCCCTAAAAAACACCTAAGCCAGGTGTTCTGAAATTGGTAGCAAAATAAATAAAACGTATTGAAGTTACATAGGAACGCGATAGCATTAAAGTATCATTCTACCCATTGGGGCCCTCACGGAAATTAAGACGAAACACAACAGATAAATTTCTTATTAAAGCGAAGGCTAAAAATGCCGAATGTGATGCCGTGTGCCATTGCCCATATAAGCCGGGGCCCACGTTTCGATAATTTACAACGTGGGTAAAGATCCCCAATGGTATGCGGTACACGTCCCGATTCAAGTGTAACATCGGGATGCCGAAAGTCGGCAAGCGATGCAACGATGTTTAATTGAAATTCTTCGGCCCGGACAACAAAAAAAATATTAGAATAGAAGGCACTGCCTAAGTTAAAAGGCTAAAAAAAACGGCCTTCATTATGAGGGCCGTTTTTCTATTGATTGGTTTATTATTACTGTTTGTTAAACTTCCTGATCACCACGTCATCGCTCAACGTTATTTTCATAACATAAGCGCCGGAAGGCAATTTATTTATATTTACCGGTACAAGGTTTATGCCCTGTGCGATGGCCACCATTTTAGTTACGATTATTTTACCGCTGATATCGGTAATTACCAATTCCCCTTTATCCGTTTTATCAGCATTGATCTTGACATTGAGGAAAGATTTGGCGGGGTTTGGATAGATGGCCACATCAGCCAGGCCGTCATTTCTAACGCTGCGGATTGTACTGTACTTGCCGCTGTTATCAATATCCACTACGTGTAACCGATAGTAATTAATTCCCCGGGCGGGGGTATTATCCGAAAAACCATAATTACGGGTTACGTTACTATTACCAGCGGCGGCTACCTCACCAATGGAAGAAAAATTACGTCCATCGAAACTACGCTGTATTACAAACCTGCTGGTATTTAATTCCTGGCTGGTACTCCAGTTGAGTTGGTTTATTTTTCCGGAACGCTTTACGTCAAAACCTGATATTGATACCGGTAAAGGTGAGCCGGGGCCAACACCTGTAGCATAAGTGCCCCCGCTAAGGCTGGTGATACCATCAAACTGTGCATACAGTATTCCATTGATGGTATTATTGCCCGTATTGACATTGGCAAGTGTTATGGCATTTAATACGCCATCCGGATTTACATGCGCCGCATCGCCGGCGAAATCTGTACTGGTAGTTTTAAACCAGGTGGGTGTTTCAAGCGTACCTGCATTGGCGGTAGCAAATGCGGAAGCGGCATTATCAACCGCTGTCTTTTCAGCCGCATCATAAAAAAAGCGGATATTCACGGGGCCGGTTAATGTACTTGCACCCGCATTCAGGTTCCAGTAACGCCTCATCGTATAGGTCGCCTTTTTACCGGGAATATCTTCAGCGGCATATAAAGCAGGATCTAACTGGATAGTAAGTATGGTAGCGGCTTTAGCAGCAACATTCGCCCCCGTATTTGATGGGTCCCAGTTGATGGAAAACAGTCCGGCATCCGGGGCCCCGGGGTTGGAATAATAGGTCCATCCCTGATCGTCACAACGTTTTGTAAGCGTTATCCCATTATTGGAAGCGGGTGATAAAATAAGTTCCTGTGCAGGAATACTTGCAATAGTGATATCATCCAAACCAAAAGCATTGCCATA
>JANOTW010000928.1:0-3488 GCA_031416575.1 Ferruginibacter sp. | reverse complement strand
ACCAAAATCATCATTGGCAACCAACGAATTTGTAAGGGGAGATGAAGGGATAAGCCCGTTGGAATTATATAATACCGCAAAATTATCCCATACACTATTACTGCTAAATGTCATAAGCCCGGCTGTAGTAATATTTACGGTAATTACGTTGTAATATACATTTGTTCCTAATGCGGATAAAGTGGTTGGGGGCAAGCCCTCGTCTGGCCTGTTAAAAGTAGGATCCGTATTTGTTAATGCGCCGGTGTATGTAATTTGGGAAAATACGGGTATAAAGCAAATTCCAAATAATATGGTGAGTAAACAATTTTTCATAGGGATTAGATTTTTTTTAATAGAATATTGTAATTTTTGTATTTTATAATTACATCAAATTTAGAATAGTGATTAACTTCAACAAATTATGAACGTTAAAACACATCATTTTATTTTACGGTTTAAGCATCCATTTACTATTTCTAAAGGAACCAAGACCCACCAGGGTACTTTTATAGTGGAATTGGATTATTTTGGTGTAAAAGGCTATGGGGAAGCGCCGGCCATCAGTTACTATAATATACCTGTTGAAAAAATGCAGGAAGACCTTGAAAGGAAGAAAATTTTCCTCGAAAAATTCGCATTCTCCGATCCTGAAAGGTATTGGCATTACCTGCATCACCTGTTTCCCTACAATTCTTTTTTGGTTTGTGCATTGGATATGGCTGGTTGGGACCTGTATGGTAAATTAAAAGGAAAACAATTGCATCAATTGTGGGGATTGGATATTGCTAAAAGCCCGGTTACTGATTTCACGATCGGTATTGATACCATTGAAAATATGGTAAAAAAAATGAAAGAGCTACCCTGGCCCATTTATAAAATAAAGGTAGGGGTGGAGGATGATATGGAAATGGTAGCGGCATTGCGAAAACATACGGATGCGGTTTTTAGGGTAGATGCCAATGCAGGCTGGAGTTTGGAACAGGCTTTACAAAAAATCCCCCTGTTAAAAGGGCTAGGTGTAGAACTGGTAGAACAGCCATTGGCAAAAGATAATTGGGAGGGCATGAAAACCCTCTTTATGGAATCTTCTTTACCTGTCATTGCCGATGAAAGCTGTGTTGCGGAATCAGGTGTCGAAAAATGCCATCAACATTTTCATGGCATTAATATCAAATTAACCAAGTGCGGCGGCATTACACCTGCCCGTAGAATGATTGCAAAAGCCAGGGAGCTGGATATGAAAATAATGATTGGATGTATGAATGAAAGCTCCGTAGGAACTGCTGCGATAGCGCAATTGGCGCCACTGGCGGATTATATTGATATGGATGGGCCACTTTTATTGGACGAAGATACAGCCCAAGGGGTAAATTTTGATTTTGGTAAAATCATTTATACGGTTACTCCCGGTTTAGGTATAGTTGTTGGAGCTTTTTAAATTTTATTTGGTAAAATAATTTATCAGCGTTTACTTTGCAGTGCAAATGAAACAAATCACTTATATACACCATCATCATTATTTTGCCGAAGGGTAAGCTGCGCTGATGTGTATGTAATTAAACATATTTTCAAAAAAGGGCTTACTCAAAAGGTAAGCCTTTTTTTTTGTCTGACGGTCTCTATCGGACAAAAAAAAGGGGTGGCCGGAAATAACTACTTAAACATGAACAAAAAATAATTATGCTGAAAATCGCCATTCAAAAATCCGGAAGGCTCTACGAAGACTCCATCAAATTATTAAAAGAGTGTGGTATAGAATTAAACAATGGTAACAAACAATTAAAAGCGGTTGCCTTTAATTTTCCAATTGAAGTATATTTTTTAAGGGATGATGATATTCCGCAGTATGTATATGATGGCGTTGCTGATATAGGTATTGTCGGCGAGAATGTATTATTGGAAAAAGACAAAGAGATAGACCTCATTTACCGCCTGGGTTTTGGTAGGTGCCGGCTAAGCATCGCTGTTCCCAAGAGTATGCACTATACATCCCTGGATGATTTAAAAGGTTTAAAAATAGCGACAACTTATTCAACTATCCTGCAAAAATATTTATCCGGAAAGCAGAGTGATGCGGAAATTCATGAGATCAGTGGTTCGGTGGAGATTGCGCCTGGCATTGGGCTGGCAGATGCCATCTGCGACCTGGTAAGCAGTGGCAGCACGCTGTTTACTAATGGATTGAAAGAAGTGGAAGTAATTCTCCAGTCAGAAGCTGTATTGGCGGCCAATAAAAATTTATCTGATGATAAGAAGCTGGTATTGGAAAAATTGTTGTTGCGTATCAATGCCGTTAAAACAGCGAAGAACAATAAATATATCTTATTGAATGCACCCAATCACCAGTTAAAAAATATTTTTTCATTATTACCTGGTATGAAAAGCCCAACAGTAGTACCTCTGGCCGAAGAAGGGTGGAGCAGTGTACAAAGTGTGGTGAATGAAAATGATTTTTGGGAAGTAATTGAAAAATTAAAACAATTTGAAGCCGAAGGCATTATTGTAATACCTATAGAAAAGATGATCGTGTAACTGCTGTGCTTCATTGTAGGGCTAAAAGGAAACGTAATTTAGTAAGGGTTTATACTGCACAAGGGATAAAAAAGTGAGGAAAACTCTTTGTCCAGGCAGTGAAGCAATAAGCATTCCCGAAAAATGCCGAAAGGTCGGCACAGGTCGGGATTTCGAAATACAGGATTTTTTGTCCAAGCTATATTTCCTTGCTCAACATCGTTGCATCGCCCTCTTGTACTTTATACCATTGGGGATCTTTAATTGCGTTTTAAATTAATTTCTGAGCGTATATTATTTGGTTATTGTGCAAAATAAATATCACTAATTTATACCTTGCGCAGTATAATAACCCGCAATTTCATTCCCGGGTATTTGAAAAGTTGGTGTTTTTGCTACTATGATTAAATCCCTTTGGCAGATGCCATCAAGTTAAGGATTAATGGTTCGTCCGTTGGCTAAAGGACGATATATGGGTAGAAAAGAAAATGACGATTCAATACGTCCGTTGGCTAACGGACGATATATGAAATAGGTAATTAGGTCAATGTATTATTGTCGCTTGTAAAATCTGGCGCTAAGCATATATCGTCCATTAGCCAACGGAAGAAAGACAATACTCATTACCAAGGGCTACCCATAAAACATTTCTACGGAACGAAAATGAATTTTATTGAGCGTTAAGAAAATTTTGAGGCGGTGGATATTATTTGTAAAGTGCCGGTCTGCCTGCAACGTGGGAAAAGATCCCCAATGGTATGCGGTACACGGGAGTGACACAACGATGTTGAGAAATGAAATATAGTTTGGACAAAAAACTGTATTGCGAAATCCCGATTTTTTTCGGGAATGCCATGAAATACTTCAGCCCGGACAACAAAAAAAAATGGTTGGGTGAAAGTTTGACTCCACCGAAACTTATTTAGGGCCAAACCGGCCGGCTCAAAAAATAAGAAGCAAAGGAGTAATTTATAATACAATATTCTGAACCATTT
>JANOTW010000927.1:0-1603 GCA_031416575.1 Ferruginibacter sp. | reverse complement strand
GTTGGTAATTTTCTCACTAAACCTTTTATAAAAACTCCTGCTGCCGGGTTATCGTTTCTCTTTCCTTCATGGATTAAATAATTGCAGTAATGCCGCACTATGCAAAGTATCATGTGTACGCTGTGTTTGGTTACGCCCCTGTTCTGGCAATGCCGCATGAACTCTAATAAATCATTGTAGATAAAACTTTCTGCCTGCAACTCTTCATCAACTAACCAGGTTAAAAATCTTTCAATGTATTTGCTGTAAGCATTAACGGTAACTGCTGTAAACTTTTTGGCATGTAAATATTCTGTAAATGTCCCCGAAGCTTTGTTCGGGATTTCGCTTCGCTCAACATGGTTCATAATGCTTCGTTTTGTAAGTGAGTATAAATTTGTGTGCTGTCTAATCCTGCATGTCCTAAAAACTGTTGTATTCTTTCCAGCTTCATGCCGCTTTGTAAAAGATGTGTTGCTATCGAGTGCCTCAAAGTATGTGTACCGGTTTTCTTTTTAATCCTTGCTTTGCTCACTAATTTTTTGATACGGATGTATAAACTTTGTTTGTTCATTTGCTCTCCTTTGTTTGCTCCGATAAAAAAATAAGTTGATTGATTGCCTTGTAATAATTCTTTTCTTGCATAGTCTATGTACAATATCATTTCTTCAAAGTTTTTTTCTGCTATCGGTACAAACCTTTCTTTGTAATGCTTTCCCTTTCTTACATGCAGCACTTTATTATTTTGGTTGATGTCGCTTAGTTCAATGCTTGCGCCTTCATTTAAACGTAAACCACAGCCGTAAAAAATGGCTAACATGGCTTTGTCCCTGATGCCTAAAACAGTGTCTGTAATCGCTTCGTAGAGTTGTTGTATTTCATTTTTGGTTAGCCATGCCGGTTTGTTTTTTTCTTCTTCCAACCTGTGTAATGTAAATGCCACAATGCTTCTGCCTGTTTCCCTGATGTGCCTGCTAAAAAGTTTTAAGGATTGTATGTATTTATTGATGTGTCCATTACTAAAGCCTTTGCCTGTTCGTTCACCAATTTTTGTTTGCAGGTATTCTATAAAACGGTTTGCATCGGTTGCCGTTAGTTGTACTAATAATAACTTCCCTGTTGCTTCCTGGTACTGTAAAAAATCTTTTAATGATGTTGTATGTGATGGTATGCTTAATGGTGAGTAGCCTAATAATCCTAACCATTCTGTGAACGATTGAAGCAATAGTTTATACTCTGCACTTTGCAGTGCAATTGGTTTCTTTTTCATAAAAAATAATTTTTGCTAATAGTCTTTTTCAGTGAACTACTGAACCACTGGAAGTAAATCCTTTACTGGCTTGCTTTTGAGTGGTTCATTTAGCTTAGTGAACCACTACTGAACCACTGAACCACTAACCATTGTTTGCAATGTGGTCTTTGATGGCCTGCAGGATGCTTTGTAAATGTTGCTCCACGGCTGATTTTAAGGCTTCGTATTCGTTCATATTCACAATAGTGTATTCATAGCTTCCTTTTCTGTAACGGTTGCCATTTGCCTTTATATAACCGTACCGCATCAACTCTGCTAAATATCTTTTCATGTTGCCGGGGTTCATTCGTAACTGCTCCCTGATCAGCTTTG
>JANOTW010000926.1:0-2314 GCA_031416575.1 Ferruginibacter sp. | reverse complement strand
GATGTCGAAATTTTTGCTGATGGGCATGAATTTGCAGGCCGTAATAAAAGCATCCACCTGGGCGCCGGCGCAGGTAATAAAGCACGAAGAGCTGGGCAATCTTTCCATAGGCGCCATCGCCGATGTCGCCGTGCTTAATTTACGGCAAGGTAATTTTGGGTTCTATGACAAGACCGGTTATAAAGTGAATGGCACACAAAAATATGAATGCGAAATGACCATTAAAGGAGGAAAGATCGTGTATGATTTGAATGGAAAAGCAAGCCCTATCGTGGTGAAGGATAAAAAGTGATTTTTGTTCGTTATTATTCTACAACCATATTTTTTGTCCGGGCTAAGAAGCTATGTTGAGCATCGTTGCATCGCCCTCTTGTACTGAATACCTATGGGGAGCTTTAATTGTGTTATGTTGGGGAGCATAATATTGCAATAAAGAACATCGGAATTTTATCATTTTTATTTATAGAATTGCGCTCTTTCAGGTTCTACGGTATATTTGGAAAATGTGAATTAGCGGAAAGCATAAAATTTCATTCTCATGGAAAAAAAATCCGCTAAATTTGAGAAAATCATTTTATATGTTCACTAAAGAAATGAAACAGGAATTGATAAATAAAATTAAATCTACTACAGACGAAAACATTTTAGAGGAAGTTTATCGCATTCTTGAAGTTGGTACCCGGGAGGCAGATAGGATTGTTCTTTCCAGCGAACAGAAGGAATCAATTGATAAAGGGATTAAAGACATGGAAGAGGGTAACTATCTATCTAATGAAGAAGCAAACGAGGAAATTGAAGAATGGTTAAAAAAATAGTTTGGTCTGCAAAGGCTCAAAATGACCGAAAAGAAATACTTGAGTATTGGAAAAAAAGGAACCAATCTACTTCCTATAGTAAGAAACTAAACCACTTATTTAATGAGGCCGCTAATTTAATTTCTAAGTTTCCAAAAATAGGTAAGCTAACAGGTTATTAAGATACCCGCATAAAAATAGTCCGTGATTATTTGATGGTTTACAAAGAGTATGATACCCAAATAAGCATAATCACAATATGGGACAGCAGACAAGGCCCACTAAAACTTGAAAGGATTCTCCAGTAAGATTTCGCTGATATTGCAAGCTTATAAGCACTGGGCGGGGCGCTGTGGCTGATGGTTGTGAACTCTCATCTTCTGCACTACACTTTAAAAATGCAATAGTAGTAACACCTGCACAGGAAGGCTGTGCCGCAATGCCCACGCCTCATTCCTCCGCCTGGAGAGAATTTTCTGTACAACGAAAACCGTTTCGCCACTATAAAAAACTATTTCCCCGAAAAGGCCGGGCACTTCCCCGAGATTGCCAACGATGGCATGCAGCAACGCTGGCAAAGGATACAGGCATTAAAGGCGCTGTAGATTATATCCTTTATTCTAATTAATCCCTGGGGAGATTCTGTTTGAGTTTCCCTCTTTTTTTATTTCTTTGTTATTGTCCGGGCGAAGAAGCAGCTTCATTGAACATCGTTGTGTCACTCACTTGTACGATATACCTGTGGGGAGCTTTGATTGTGTATGTGTTGGAAGCTTTTAGTTCAAACAATGGTGGGCGGGTTTTGAATATTTGGTTTACGGGTAATGCTTTGTACATTTTTTAATAATTGGCTGGATGAATGTTTTATAGTTGATGTAAACTTTTGCTAAAGGAGTTGAAGCATTGGCAATTAAAAGAATTATTTTAAAAACGCTAAATGACTTTTTGCAAAAAACATTAAGATATATTTGAATTGAGACCAGCTTAAACGAACACTCCGCAGCCAGAATCGGCTCCCTTAATTAATATAAAACACCAAATATGTTGAAAAATATTTTCGACATATTTATTAACTGTCAGTAATATTCATATATTTGCATCAGATTAGTTCTTTGAAAAGTGATTTGATGTCTTTGTTCTAAGTGGAGTTCCTTTGACTGTCCGAAAGGGCAAACCTTAACAGGTAAACTAACAGCACACATTCATTATACGGTTCTGTACGTCAGGATTGTGACAAGAAATGTCAATAAGGCGATAAGAAGTGATAAGATGATATGATTGAATTGTTATTATGCGATATTGATTTGATACGCAGGAATTTTAAGAGAGTGTACGAGAACATTGCCTACGCACTTAGGACTTAGACTCCTAACTGTTCATATACCCATTATTGATTACGCAGGACAATAATGGTATTGTCTTCAAAACAAAAATATATGAGCAGATTAAAACAAAATCAAATCATTGATAATGCAATAAAAAGTGTTGCATTTATCACACAGAGCCAGTGTTCTCTTTCG
>JANOTW010000925.1:0-2175 GCA_031416575.1 Ferruginibacter sp. | reverse complement strand
TCAAAACCTGTAAGCAGTTTGTCCACCACAATAATTATTTCGGGCTTGTCCGCTTTTTTGAAACGATTGATAATATTGTTCTGGTATTTTTTAGCTGTACCATGTTCTTCCATCATCTTTTTCCAAAACTGTTTCACCCGGTCGGTTGATTCTGCATAAGCACTGTCTTCGCCTTCCCGTTCATCAGGTGGCGAAATCAACAATTCATTGTTTACGATTCCTATTTCATCTAAAAATTGTTTGTACTTGATGGCTGCATCTTTACTCTGTGTTACCAACTGACCTTTGAATGGCGTTCTGCCCTGGAAATTATCCCGGTAGTGGTAACTGATATCCCAACAGATAGCATATATTTTCTGCTCAGCGGTATTGAGTTGGTCGGCTCTTGAAAACTTCTTTTTTAAATCCGCTTTTTGATAGTCGGTTAACGGCTCAGAAATATTACTGAAAAATTCATCTATTGGTTTTTCATGCACCGTTTGTTTCGCAAATCTTCCTTCGTATAACAAAGGCACGACTGCTTTGTCTTTTACAGCCTGGTCAACAGTGTAAGCATCTATCATTCCGCCAAACTTAGCTGCGGTGCTTTTATCTTTTTTGAAAAGCGGCGTTCCGGTAAAAGCAATGAAACAGGCATTTGGCAATGTCTTCTGCATTTCAATATTAAAAGTGCCATGCTGTGTCCGGTGACCTTCATCAACCAACACAAAAATGTCGTGACTTTCTAATGGCTTTACAATTTTCTTTACTGCTGCTTCAAACTTATTGATGACGGTTGTTACTACAGCATCGCTTTTACTTTCCATCAATTCAACCAATCGCTGGCCTGTGGTAGCATTCTCTACAAACATTCCACATTTACGAAACGTGCCGGTTATCTGGTCGTCTAAATCAATACGGTCGGTTACTAAAATTATTTTGGGGTTACGAATCTGCTTTTCTAACGCAATTGCCTGAGCCAGCATAACCATTGTCAGCGATTTGCCGCTGCCCTGTGTATGCCAAACCACGCCGCCAAGCCTCCTTGACCTCACCCCCGGCCCCTCTCCAAAGGAGAGGGGGGAGAGAATCCGTTTCATCGTTTTTTTGATAACGAAGTATTGCTGATAACGGGCAATCTTTTTTTCTCCGTTGTCAAACAAAATGAAATTGAAAATTAAATCCATCAGCCGTTCAGGACGGCAGAGTGAATAAAGATATTCGTCTTGTTTGGTTGGCTCAATGGTTTCACTTTCCAATGCATCAAAGTGTGAACGCACATACCGAAAGCGGTCTGCAAATAATTTATTTTTCTGTGCTGCGGTCAGCGGTTTATTTTTTAGTTCCTGCAAAATGGTTTTGTATTCCTGCTCACTTGTTTTGGCTTCAAACTTCTCATCCCATATAGCCCAAAATTCTTCTGTTGTTCCGTTGGTGGCGTATTTGGCTGTGTCGGTTGCAATACTCAATACCATTTGTGCATATACATATAAGCTGCGGATGCCATCATCCTGCTGGCTTCTCAGGTGCTGGCTTATTGCCTGGCTGAGCGGTTCTTTCATATCAGGCCGCTTGCACTCAATTACACACAAGGGAATTCCATTTACAAACAAAACCAAATCGGGGATGTAATGCTCTTTGCTGGTGCTTCTCATTACACGAAATTCTTCGGTAACATGGAATACATTATTGGTTAAAAATGTAGCAGGGTTCCAGTCAATGTATTGAAGCGTAAAACTTTTTTTATCGCCATCTATACTTTGTTCCAAATCCTTACCCAAAGTAATACGGTTGTAGGCAACCTCACAGGCAGATATGTAGCCCTCATTCATCGGCAAATCTTTGAGTGCTAAAATTCCGGCTTCAATATTTGCATCGGTGAAAAAAGATGTTTTGGTTGAACTTACTTTTATGCTATTAATTTCTTTCAATTGAGTACGCAGCACTTTTTCTAAAATCACATTCGTGGTTTTATTGCCCCTTAATTCCAATGCTTCATCCGGGCTGAGATAGGTATATCCCAACTTTTGCAGTAACTGCAAAGCAGGTATCTGACTGATGTGGTCTTCTTTGAATGATGGCGTGTCCATATTATTTTTTCTTTTTTATCATCTTCCTGATGTCAGGAAAGAGATGTCAATTGTTATTATTAAAGCATTTCGTTGATTTCAACGACATGGTTTTTAATCGTTGTAA
>JANOTW010000924.1:0-2747 GCA_031416575.1 Ferruginibacter sp. | reverse complement strand
TTTCATTAAACCACCACACATGAAAAAAGCAACCCCCGGAAAATATGCCCGTAAACTGGCCATGATGTTACTGATATTTTCAACTGCATGGAACGCTTACCCGCAGGAAAAACCTCGCCCTTCAATCAATGAAAAGCTGTTGGCAATAAATGAAAACGGCCAAAAAACAACCGTAAAAGCCAAGGGGAATTCAAGCGCCGATATTGAAATCATCCGGAAACGAATTATTGATGACCTGCTGGCGCCTGATGTAAATGCGGATGGCATCAGGCAGTTAGTAAAAACCATACAGGATGATGGAAGCTGGCCGGGCATTAATTATACAGATACTTCCCGTACCGCTTTTCAGCACAGGGAACATTTGGAGAATATGGTAAATTTATGCCGTGCTTACAAAAAGCCCGGCTCCATGTTTTATCAGGATGCACAGGTGAAAAAAATCGCGTTATCAGCGCTTGATTTTTGGCTGGCACATGATTTCATTTGCCAAAACTGGTGGTGGAATGAGATGGGCACTCCCAATTTAATGATCAACACCCTGTTGCTGATTGATACGGACCTTTCAGATAAACAGCGGGCGGCAGGTTTAAAAATAGCCAACCGTGCCAACCTCAAAGCTTTTGGCGCAAGGCCCGGAGGCGACCTTATTCAGATTGCAGGCATGTTGGGAAAACAGGGATTGTTTAAAAGAGATGAGGCGATTGTGGAACTGGTGGTAAAAACCATGGCTGATGAAATTAAAATCAGTAACGGAAGAGGCTTGCAACCGGATATGAGTTTTCATCACCGCAACGATGATGTTATTTCAACACTTTCTTACGGTACAGGTTATGCAAGTTCATTTGCTTACTGGGCGGTTAAAATTGCCGGCACCAGGTTTACATTGCCCGATGCGGCCATTAAATTATTGATTGATTTTTACCTGGATGGCATTTCAAAGTCCATGGCCTTTGGAAAATATCCGGATATTGCCGCTAAAAACAGGGATCTGAGCCGCAGGGGCACATTGTTACCGTCCGGTGCGGATTTACCATCAAACCTTTTATTATCTTCCGGTTACAGGAAAGCTGAATTGGAAAACCTTGTAAAAATCCTCAAGGGTGAAACCGCTCCTGATTTACAGTGGAACCGTTTTTTCCGGCATTCTGGATATTTTACACACCAGCGGCCCAAATGGTTTTCATCGGTGCGGATGCACTCATCCCGCCAGAATAGCATGGAAGAACCACACAATGAAGAAGGATTAAAAAACCACCATTTTGCGGATGGTTCCAATTTTATCACCCTTACCGGAAAAGAGTACGTGGACATTTTTCCGGTATGGGATTGGCAGAAAATTCCCGGCGCTACCATTGTACAAAAACCAATGCTCCCGCATTGGAAAGAAATCGCGAAAAAGGGCCTTACGAATTTTGTTGGCGGTGTTTCCAATGGAATGTATGGTGCGGCCGCTACCAATTTTAGCAGCCCGCATGATCCGTTGCAGGCGCATAAGGCCTGGTTTTATTTTAAAGATGAATATGTATGCCTGGGCGCAGGTATTAAGTCTGCCCCGGCATACCCGGTGGTTACTACCCTCAACCAATGTATTTTAAATGGTGAAGTGAAAGTAAAAACCACCAAAGGGATTGAAGTGTTGCGAACAGGAATGCGGGAGCTTAACAATGTCTCCTGGGTTTACCATGGCGGGGTTGCTTATTTGTTTCCTTCCCCAACTGCTGTAAGTATTAGCAATACTACCGCTACCGGCAACTGGCTGCAGATAACCCACCAGGATTGGGCGACCGAACAACCCATACGGAAAGAGGTATTTACAGCCTGGCTTAGCCATGGCAATTCACCAACTGCTGCTGATTACGCCTACATTGTTGTTCCGGCAATACAGGCCGCTTCCATTGATGGGTATCGTAAAAATTCCTCCATCGCTATATTATCCAACACCCCGGATTTACAGGCGGTGCAACATCAGCGATTGAATTTGGTGCAGGCGGTATTTTACCAGCGGGGCACTATTCAATTATCCGCTCAGCTTTCCGTTACTGCAGAAAGCCCCTGCATGGTAATAATTGAAATGGATGGTAAGCAAATTAAAAAAATGTCGGTTTCCGATCCTACTCATTTATTGAAAACCCTGCAGTTTGAAATTGGTGCGCCTGTTAAAATAACCGGGGCGAATGGAAGCGTTACCTGGAATAAGGAAAGTAAATTAAGCACTGTTGAAGTAAGGCTGCCGGAAGGTGGCGAAGCAGGGAAAAGTATTGATGTAGCATTTGGACAACAGTAACTGATGTAATATTTAAACAGGGCCTGCACAATAATTTACGGACGTATTTATAAGGAAAAGTAATGACCCATTTCATTTTTTCGCCGGCTGTACAACTGCCTGCGTTCTATGTTTCTACAAATTACGCGGTACGTTCATTAAACCAAAATCTCATAAGGGTATTTATCATTTAGCGGTAATTACAAAGTTCAAACCTGTCATCAGGCCATGTTTGGCGAGTAAAGGGTTCGGGAGATATTACTTACCGGATCACTCACCAGCAATTTGTTATTTCGGGTAAGTTTTGGTGGTTCCCTAAAATGAAAAAGCCCGCAAACATTGAGTTTGCAGGCTTTTAGCATAATTTGGTATTGACTTTAGTGGAGCTGCAGGGAGTCGAACCCTGGTCCAAACACATTCGCCGTAAGCTTTCTACATGTTTATTGCTGCATTAATTGTAGGGAAATAGCCGGGGCAACACAAA
>JANOTW010000923.1:0-6005 GCA_031416575.1 Ferruginibacter sp. | reverse complement strand
AAAGCCGTTTATCGCTTTCGCATAAATGATTGAAAAATAGAAGCGAACATTTTTCAATGTCAAAATTAAAGTCAGCTTTTTTCATCTAACAAAGATAAAAAACAAAGTCAAACTGTTATAAGTTATTATTTAACCTTTGCTCAGTATAAGAGGGCGATGCAACGATGATGCCATGAAATACTTCAGCCCGGACAACAAAAAAAATATGGTTGTATATAAGGGCGATGCAAGGATGAACCACATTGCTGCACTGCCTGGACAAAAATTTTTCCACACGTTTTTATCCCTTGTAGAATAAATATTGAATAGTGGTGGTTAAAATATGAGAGATATATGCTTTATCAAGGTCTTCCTGGAACCCTCCTTTGGAGGGCAGGGAGGCTTTCCTTTGGAAGGCAGGGAGCTTTCCTTTGGAGGGCACGCATGCTTTCCTTTGGAGGACACGCAGGCTTTTATATTACCCACTCCACTTCCCCAAAATCAAAATGTCTTTCAATGGAATCTTTAGTTAGCAGTTGCCCCTGCGGAGAAACGCCCCTGATCTCCGTTTCAAATACCATATTGTCTTTTTTTAACCTGACTGATTGTTGTATTTTATATAAATGCCGGTTGTATTCATCCAGCATCATTTCATAGGATTTTGTTAAAAGTTCATTTGTTCTTTTCAGAATTAATTGATGCAATTTTTTCGCTAAATCTGCCGGATCAAAATTTTTACCCGTGATCTGCGTCAATGATACAGGGTTTACCAATGCCTCATCAAATTGCGTTTGGTTAATATTTATTCCTATACCTGCCACTGCCCATTTCCAGTCTTTTCCACTAAATTTATTTTCAATCAATACGCCTCCTGCCTTTCTGTCACGCCAGTAAATATCATTGGGCCATTTTATATGGGTTTCATCCCCGGCATAACTACTAAAAAAATCAAATGTAGCAAGCGCTACCGCTGATGATAGTTGGAATGGATGTATGATATTCAGCAATTTTGGCTTCAATATTACACTCAGTGTTATGTTCTGTCCTTCTTCGGTTACCCATGCCTTTCCACGCTGTCCTTTACCTTCGGTTTGGTGGTTAGCATACACCGCATCACCGTGTTTCGCCATTCCTGCATGAACATTTGCCATGGCATAGTTGTTGGTACTATCAACCTGTTTTAAAATTACAAAGGAAGAACCGGTATGGGGCATAATGCAACGATTGGTAAAGAAATAGTACTTTTGAGCACAATTGCAAGCTACATGCTGTTAACCAATAAACAAAAGTTAATAGACTGTAACTGCACAAACCAACCATGGGATTTCCATGAAAAGTTAATTTAAACAGCATTTAATTTGAACAATCTTACATTGTTAGCTAATCGTAAAAAAAGTACCATTAAAAAGCTAACAAAAAACAGCAAAATTTTTAAGGCGATTATTCATGCCATCCAGGAGAAAAAGGGCGGGAACATAGTTAGTCTTGATCTGCGTAAAATACCTGAAGCCGTATCCGATTTTTTCATCATTTGCGAAGCAGGTAATTCCACTCAATTAAAAGCGATTGCGGATTTTGTAGAAGAAGATGTAAAATTGAAATGTGATGAGTCAGCCTACAAACATGAAGGCCGCCAGGCACAACAATGGATTTTAATTGATTATGTAAATGTAGTAGTGCATATAATGATGCCTGAACCCAGGAAATTTTATAAGTTGGAAGAATTGTGGAGCGATGCACTGCATACTGAACATAAAGACTAAATAAAAAACTATCATTAATCCGGTAACAAAACATAAATAAATATTGTAAGCAAGCAGTTATGGCAGAAGATAAGAAATCAGAAATTAACAGGAAGCCTAATCCTAATAATACCCCTCCAACCGGCGATGAATCGAAAAACAAAAACCGTTTTAATATTTATTGGGTATATGGTCTTGTATTTGCAGCTATTGTAGGCTATAATCTTTACCGGGGCGGTTCCAGTACCGGGGTTGAAACAGACCAGGTCACCTTTACTGAAATGGTAAAGCAGGGGGATGTTGAAAAAATTACAACCATCCGCAACAAAGAAATCGTACGGATATTTTTGAAAAAAGACAGCCTTGACAAAAGGCAGTCTTTTTACAGGGGTATATTAGATAAGGAGTATGACAATGCGATAAAAATGCCCCCGCCACAGTTGTTCTTTAGTATTATAGATGCCAAGACATTTACTTCACAAATGCAGGATTTTTACAAACTAAACCCTTCATTAAGCCCTGTGCCCGATTCGCCGAAGACCGAAGGTGAATTATTTGGACAGATCATCACTACCCTTTTGCCAATATTATTGATTGGTTTATTGTTTGTAATGATGATGCGCAAAGTTGGCGGGCCAGGTGGTGGCAGTGGCGGCCCCGGAGGTATTTTCAATATCGGTAAATCAAAAGCTACGCTCTTTGATAAGGCTTCCAGGGTAAATATTAATTTTGGGGATGTAGCCGGCCTGGATGAAGCCAAGGTAGAAGTCATGGAGATCGTTGATTTTCTGAAAAATCCAAAAAAATATACTGCCCTCGGCGGCAAGATACCAAAGGGCGCTTTATTGATCGGGCCTCCTGGTACCGGTAAAACATTGTTGGCTAAGGCAGTAGCTGGTGAGGCACAGGTTCCCTTCTTTAGTTTAAGCGGTAGTGATTTTGTGGAAATGTTTGTAGGAGTAGGGGCCAGCCGTGTAAGGGACCTTTTTAAGCAGGCCAGGGAAAAAGCGCCTTGTATAATTTTTATAGATGAAATTGATGCGATCGGAAGGGCCAGGGGTAAAAATATGATGATGAGCAACGATGAAAGAGAAAATACTTTGAATCAGTTGCTGGTAGAGATGGATGGCTTTGGTACCGATTTGGGTATCATTATTTTAGCGGCCACCAACAGGCCCGATGTATTGGATACCGCTTTGTTGCGCCCGGGCAGGTTTGACAGGCAGATTTCTATTGACCGTCCGGATCTGGTGGGTAGGGAAGCGATATTTAAAGTGCATTTGGGACCTATTAAAATATCTACCACGCTTGACATTTTTAAACTGGCGGAACAAACACCTGGTTTTGCGGGTGCCGATATTGCCAATGTGTGCAACGAAGCCGCTTTAATAGCAGCAAGAAAAGGAAAAGATGCGGTTGACATGAGCGATTTCCAGGATGCGATTGACAGGGTAATTGGCGGGCTTGAAAAAAAGAACAAGATCATATCACCCGAAGAAAAAGAGATCATTGCTTACCACGAAGCAGGACATGCTATTTGCGGCTGGTACCTTGAACATGCATACCCGTTATTAAAAGTAACCGTAGTGCCCAGGGGTTCTGCGGCACTGGGTTATGCTCAATACACGCCCAAAGAGCAATACCTGTACAATACGGATCAGTTGATGGATCAGATTTGCATGACCCTGGGTGGCAGGGCGAGTGAAGATATTTTCTTTGGAAAAATAAGTACCGGTGCAAGTAACGATCTGCAGCAAATTACAAAGATTGCTTACAGCATGGTCACGGTATATGGCATGAACGAAAAAATAGGCAACATCAGTTATTATGACCCCAACCAGGAAAACGTATTTACAAAGCCTTTTAGTGAGGAAACCGGCAAAATGATAGATGAGGAAGTACGCAAATTAATAGACACCGCCTATATCAGGACCAAAAAATTATTGACTGAAAAGAAGGGGGATGTAGAATTACTGGCTAAAGAATTACTGAGAAAAGAAGTATTGTTTAAAAGCGATGTGGAAACTTTAATAGGCAAAAGGCCTTACGAAGAAAAAAAGGCGTTGGATATAGACACCCCGTCGCCTGAAAAAGCAGTTGCTGAAGAACCCGATACTTCTTTACCAGAGGAATTGGTTAATCCTCCCAAAATTTAAATACGCCATGGCTATATCAGCGGCAAAAGAAAACATATTAAAAAGAATAAGGCAGGCACTGGGTAATCCGGTGCCTTTGCCATTTCCTTTAAGCGGGGGCGCTGCTTCTGTTTACCAGCCGGCAAGGGATGCTTTGGAAGTGATATTTGCGGAAGAGTTTACCAGGCTGCAGGGCAAGTTTGCTTTTTGTATAGATGAAAATGACCTTCAGCAACAGCTACAACAATTAATTGCCGATAACGAATGGGCGAAAATTTATTGCAGTGAAGACAAATGGAACCGGCAATTCAGCAATACCATCAATCTGCCCGGCTGCGATGCATCTGTTACCGGGTGCGAATACCTGGTAGCCCGTACTGGCAGCATTGTAATGAGTGCGGCCCGGCAAAGCGGGCGCACAGTCAGCGTGTATGCGCCTGTACATATCTGTATCGCCTATACGAACCAATTGGTGTATGATATAAAAGATGCATTGCTATCATTAAAGGAACGGTACGCCGGTAATATCCCTTCCTCAATAACTTTTGCCAGTGGGCCAAGCCGTACAGCGGATATTGAAAAAACATTGGTAACCGGTGTACACGGGCCTAAAGAAGTGTATTTGTTTTTGATAGACAGTCCTGCAGCCTGATTTGTTTTAACATCAATGCTTTTTTTCAACCCCGGAGATCAATCACTGATAAAGCCTGTGTGGGCTGCATTTCTGTATCACAATGTTTGCTTTGGTTACAGGCATTTGTTTTTCATGGCAGCCCCGAAATAATCGGAATTTCGCAATACGGTTTTTTGTCCAGGCTATACTGCTCTGCTCAACATCGTTGTGTTATGCTTATCCCGAATTTCGGGACTCTTCTATACAACCATATTTTTTGTCCGGGCTAAGAAGCTATGTGGAGCATCGTTGCATCGCCCTCTTGTACTTAATACCTATGGGCAACTTTAATTGCGTTATAATGAGCGGTTCTTTAGGCTTAGTTAATGAACTGGCAGAAGACCTCTCCTTTGGCCAGTGGGCCCGGGGGCAAAACAGGGCCTTCAAATAACGCCACCTTTCAAAAAGCAGTCCGCCATTTGAAAATAAATGACCTGTAAATTTTGGAGTTGCAATTATCGAAACATCAGCCCCGGTTTATTTGGGTACTTGCCGACTTTCGGCATCCCGATGTTACACTTGAATCGGGAGTACGGCATACCTTTGGGGATCTTTTATCACGTTGTAAATTAAAGAAACAGAATGCCGGTTATATGTTACCCGTACTTTTGAATAAATAGCAGCCGCTTTGATTTATGCGGAGAAGCAAAAAGTTCTGAAGTTATTGCAGGACAGGTATTTAAAAAATCATTTGCCCGGTTAAAATTGAGAATAAAGCATCTTGTTGACAACAAAATAAATAATGACATTAACACCCACTAAAAAAATATACTTCCTGTCCGACTTTCATCTCGGCGCACCTGATGCCGCTTCCAGCCTGCAAAGGGAAAAAAGGATCGTGCGGTTTTTAGAAAGCATAAAAAATGATGCTGAACAAATATTTATCGTGGGCGATCTGTTCGACTTCTGGTTTGAATATTCAACCGTAGTGCCCAAAGGCTATACCCGCATTTTAGGCACATTGGCCCACCTTACGGATGCAGGTATCCGCATTCATTTTTTTGTAGGCAATCATGATATGTGGATGAGGGATTATTTTCAAAGCGAATTAAATATACCGGTCTATTTTGAACCAAAGACATTTGAATTCAGCGGTAAAAAATTTTATATCGGGCATGGGGATGGATTGGGGCCAGGGGACAAAGGTTATAAATTTTTAAAAAATATCTTTCGTAACAAAATTTGCCAGTGGATGTTTGGCATCATCCCCCCGGCCATTGGCATGGGTATTGCCAATTACTTTTCCAGAAAAAGCAGGGCTGCTGCCAGTGGGCAGCCGGAACGTTTTTTAGGTGAAAACAATGAGTGGTTGTTGATTTACTCAAAAGAAATATTGCAAAATGAACACTACGATTATTTAATTTTTGGCCACCGGCATTTGCCCATTGATTGTACCATCAATGAAAAAAGCCATTATATCAACCTGGGCGAATGGATGAATTATAACAGCTATGCGGTATTTGACGGGGAAAAGGT
>JANOTW010000922.1:0-6447 GCA_031416575.1 Ferruginibacter sp. | reverse complement strand
ACAGGATATTAACCGGTAATACCAACCCGACAGGATTAATAATTAATACAGGATCTAACACCTATAATGTGCTTTCTCCTGAAACAAAACCAGGCCCTATCCGTGGTTATTTTAAACCCAAAGGCATAGGCTTCCAGTTTCCCAATAACCTGGGTCAAAATATTGGTTTAAACATAAGTGTACCGATTTTTAATGGGAACCTTTTGCGTAGTAACTACGAACGTTCTAAGATTAATTTGCAAAACCTCGCACTACAAAAAGAAATAGATAACCAAAAAATAAAACAAGATATTTATCAGGCATACAATGCAGCCATAGTTGCAATGGAAAAATTTAGCGCCAGTAAGAAATCCGTTGAAACATCGCAACGCAGTTATGATTTTTCACAAAAAAGATATGCCGTTGGCATGTTGCCAACGCTGGATTTAATTACCAACCAGAACAATTTATTTAGAGCAAAGCTGGAGTATGTATTGAACCAGTTTGATTACGTTTTTAAATTGAAAGTATTGGAATTTTACAAGGGGCAGGGATTGAAATTGTAAGGCGGTCCCGATGCAGCGCATGAACTTTCCACCGCATAAGATGACACAGCGATGATGACCAAAGATGAGACGCCTGAAAAATAATGAAAAACTCACAACAATAAACAGAAGCAATATGAGCAAGACTGTAAAATGGATTTTAATTGGATTAGTGATTTTAGTGGCGGCCCTGGGTGCATTAAAAGCCGCGGGTGTTTTTGGCAAAAAGGAAGGCACCAAAGTAACTGCGGAAAAAGCGCGGAAACGCACCATCATTGAAATAGTAAATGCCAGTGGTAAAATATACCCGGAGATAGAAGTAAAAGTGAGCCCCGACATCAGCGGTGAAATAACGGAACTAACCGTGCAGGAAGGCGACAGCGTAAAAAAAGGCCAGATAGTAGCCCGCATTTATGCAGACATCTACAGCATCCAGGCCAGCCAGGCAGCGAGTGGCGTGGCACAAAGCCAGGCTCAGGTAGCTAACTCACAGGCTGCGTTAGACGCACTGAAAGCACAGGTGGACCAGTCGCAAAAAACATTCAACATGCAAAAGAAGTTGTTTGATGATAAAGTGATTAGCACCAACGAATTTAATGCGGCGGATGCCAATTACAGGAGTGCGCAGGCTAATTACAATGCCGCCAAACAAGGCATCCGCGGGGGACAGGCGGCGGTGCAAAGCGCCCAGGCCAACCTGGCCAAAGCCAATAAAGATTTGGGCCGTACGGCGGTAATAGCGCCCATGAATGGCGTGGTGAGCCTGCTAAATGTAAAGAAGGGTGAGCGGGTAGTGGGAAGCAACCTGATGTCGGGTACGGAAATGCTGCGTATTGCGGATATGGCTAAAATTGAAATTCGGGTTGACGTGAGTGAAAGTGATATTCCAAAAGTTCATTTAGGCGATAGCGCTATTGTAACAGTGGATGCCTACAGCGACCGCAAATTTAAAGGCGTTGTAACCCAGATAGCCAGCAGTAACAATGGGGCCGCCGCTCAGGCAGCGTTCGCCAATACCAGCACAGATGTTACCAACTATAAGGTTTATGTGCGGCTATTGCCCCAAAGCTATGCCGACCTGCCGGGTAAAGGGGCTTATCCCTTCAGGCCGGGAATGAGCGCCAGCGCTGATATACAGACCAAAACCCATATCAATGTATTAAGCGTACCAATCAACGCCGTTACCACCCGGGAAATAAATGATAGCACTAAGAAAAACACAAGTGAAGTGGACAATGCACCAGCTAAAACAACTGCTTCGGCTGATGAACTGGAGGTAGTAGTTTTTTTATTGGATAAAGAAGGATTGGTGAAAAAAGCAAAAGTAAAAACGGACATCCAGGATATTAACTACATAGAAATTACCGAAGGCCTGAAAGAAGGTGTTGATGTGATAACGGGGCCCTATGATGTAGTGAGCAAATTATTAAAAGAAAAAGATAAGGTGAAAGTGGTAGATAAGAAAGATTTATTCGAGAAAAAGAAGGAGTAGATTTCAATAGCAGATATTGAGATATTGGGGATTGAACTATTGAAATGATATTAATTTTACAAAGGGTAGGGAAACGAAAATTTCATTATTAAATTTATTTTTTGAATCAGGCAGATAATTCGCAAACCAATCTACGTAATAGGTTACACCTCATTTAACCCGTTAGCTAACGGGATAACAAAAAAAGTCAATCCCGATTTTATCGGGAGAAAAAATAGCTGAAAGTTTAAAAGTCTGGCTAAAATGAAATTAAGTTCGATCATTTGAATATTACCGGGCTTTTGTGCGACTTACGAGCTAATAGCGAAGCCGAACTTTAGTAACATTATTTCATTTTTAGAATTAGGTGATTAAAGCGCAAAGCTTCTTGTTTCGTACAAATGGGCGTGGTTCATGGTGCATCATATTAGAAAGTAAGCCATGAAAAATTCCGTGCGTGCAATTTCTATTGTTAAACCTGAACGCATACTCATTTAAATAAGACTCCGGGCAAGCAGGTGAACATTTATGATGAATACCTCTCAGCCATAATTTAATCAGCATAATCTGTATGTGCAATTCCTTAAACCCCTTTCCTTTATCAGATTTTTTTGTTTTCAGATCAGGCAGTTCCTTCTTTAAAAAAAGCAGCTAACCCTGAATATAGTTACGCTGGTGTTGATGGCCCTACAAATAACGTGGGTAAAGATCCACAATGGTATGCGGTACAAGTGAGTCCCGATAAAAATCGGGATTAACATAACACAACGATGATGCCATGAAATACTGCTGCCCGGACAACAAAAAAAGCAGGTTGTATAGAAGTACCCTACCTGTTTGCACAGGCAGACAGGGATGCAAGAATGCTTCCTAAAACATCATACTCAATCTATACACCTCATTAGAAATTAGCGGAAAAAGTAAACTGTTGGAAGACCTCCCCGTTAGGCATAGGGGCCGGAGGATCTAAATAGTATTATCAAGGTACTGCTGTAATTCGGCCTCCGTTTTTATCAATACATCCCTTACCTTACTTCCCTGGTTGGGGCCTACCACGCCTGCGGCTTCCAACTGATCCATTAGCCTGCCTGCACGGTTGTACCCCAATTTCATTCTTCGCTGCAACAGGGAGGTACTGCCGCTCTGGCTGGCGACAATTAACCGGGCCGCATCTTCAAACAATGAATCTTTATCATTCAGGTCGAAGTCTTTTCCTTCCATTTCTTTTTCATCCACGTATTCGGGTAACATGAAAGCCTGCGCATACCCCCGCTGGCTACCTATAAAATCAACCACCTTATCCACTTCCGGGGTATCTACAAAAGCGCATTGCAAACGAACCAGCTCCCCATTGTAACTGATGAGCATATCTCCCTTTCCAATCAATTGTTCGGCGCCACCTGCATCTAAAATGGTGCGGCTATCAATTTTACTACTCACCTTAAACGCAATGCGGGCCGGGAAGTTAGCCTTAATGGTACCGGTAATAATATTTACACTGGGGCGTTGCGTAGCGATAATCAAATGCACCCCTACGGCCCTTGCCAATTGGGCCAAACGGGCAATGGGCATTTCTATTTCTTTGCCCGCCGTCATTATCAGGTCTGCAAATTCATCCACCACCAAAACAATAAACGGCAAAAACTGGTGCCCCTTTTCAGGATTTAGTTTACGTGCGATAAACTTTTCGTTGTACTCCCTGATATTACGACAGCCGGCTTCTTTCAACAGATCGTACCGGTTATCCATTTCAATACACAATGCATTGAGCGTATGCACTACTTTTTTAGTGTCGGTTATAATAGCATCTTCTTCGCCAGGCAATTTGGCCAGGAAATGTTTTTCAATTACCTGGTAAATACTCAGCTCTACTTTTTTGGGATCAACCAATACGAATTTTAATTGGGATGGATGCTTTTTATACAACAGTGAAACCAGGATGGCATTTAATCCCACTGATTTACCCTGTCCGGTGGCGCCTGCCATCAGCAAATGCGGCATACTGGCCAGGTCAACAATAAAATTTTCGTTATCAATCCTTTTACCAATCGCAATGGGTAGTGAAAAATTATTATTCTGAAATTTTTCCGATGAAAGCAATGTACGCATGCTCACGATGGTCTTCCTTGCGTTGGGTACTTCTATACCAATGGTGCCCTTACCGGGGATAGGCGCTATGATACGAATGCCCAGCGCCGCCAGGCTTAACGCAATATCATCTTCCAGGTTTTTTATTCTTGAAATACGTACACCCGCCGCAGGTATAATTTCGTACAGGGTTACGGTAGGGCCAACCGTTGCGGATATTTTCTGAATTTGTATATCGTAGTTCTTTAGCGTATTGATGATCTGGTTTTTATTGGTTTCCAGTTCATTGGGGTCCTGCACTATTTTTTCACTTCCATGTGCTTCCAGCAATTCAAGTTTTGGATATTTGTAATCCCTTAAATCCAAAATCGGGTCATAAGGTGTATCAATAGTTTGGTGTTTGGGTGCAAAAGATGGTTGCTCATCTTTATCAATCTTTTCAGCAACGGATTTAATTTCCAATGGAATAGGAACTATATCCTCATTCTTCCTAACCTGCCTTAAATTACCGGATGAATCCATCCCCATGCTGTTCCCCAAATCAGGATCTTCTTTCTTCGGATTTGTAATTGTCAGCAGTATATCTTTTTCAATTATTTGAATATCGTGGTTCAATGCCGGATTGTACTGATCTGGTATAGGAAGCATGGCGCCATCCCCCTTTAGCAGGTTTTTCCTGGTTTCCGTATTTCCAATATCGTCCTCTTCCGTTGTCCCTGATGAGGAAGAAGCATATTCACCTAACGGCCCACTATCTGCATCATCCGTTGTTAACATTGGTTTGGAAGGCAATTTGAATACAGGATTAAAGCGCCAGATAATGTAGCCAAAAACGGCCACCGCCAATATCGCCAATGTACCTATTTGGCCAATCATCCTGTATAGCCAGTCCCTGCTGCTGTCACCGGCAGATCCGCCATAAGGAAACTTGTTTCCTTCCATGATTACAGCGGCCGTTACGCTTAATAACGGTAAGCCCACAATCAGGTATTTTAAATTACGGGGAACAGAGAAAACTTTTTTTCCAAAGAATAAATTTACCCCGGCAACAAAAAAGAATGTACAAATAAGATAGGATGCAATACCAAAGCCATGACGGATTAAAATCTCGGAAATAAATGCGCCAAAAGTTCCCAGGAGGTTTTGAACTTTTATATCATTGGCCAGTAACATACGGTAACTAAACTTATCCTGGTCTTCATCCCATGTAAACAGGTATGATGAAAAGGCGATAAACAACAGGAAGGCTACCAGCAAAAAAACCGTTCCCGCTATTTTGTGGGTACGGTCATCTTTCAGTAATTGCTTTACTGCTACCTTTTCTTCTTTTTCAGTTTTTAGTTCCTCTTTACCGGAGGTTTTAGACTTAGCGGATTTCACGTTGGTGGCCATTATAACAAAGATAATTAAAACCGTTGCTGAAAATGCCTTCACTGGTAAAGGATTTATAGAAAAAAAATCAATGAATTGGTGTAAGTTTGAAAAAACCTACTGCTTTGATAAGATTTTTATCCATAGTTTTTTTTCTATTCCTTTATAGTTGGGCATCCGCACAATCACCTGATGACAGTAATTCCATTGATATTTCGGTGATAAGGGAAAATCTTGGGATCATTGACAAATGCCAGGTATTTACTGATAGAAATGGTACAGCCAAACCCGCTACTATTTTGAACGTGGCATGGCAATCAACTGACAACTTCAATGCGAATGATTACATTCCCAATGCCTGGATAACTAATACTATCTATTTAAAATTTACACTCGAAAACAAAAATGATACTGCGATAAAAGTTTACTTTATCGCAGGTACGTATATCAGGAATATTGAAATTTTTAAAATATCGCCTGGCCGGCGATTGGTACAATTAAAAAACGAAAGCCTTGGGGACGGGTATCAGCCAATTGAATTAAGCGGAAAAGAAAAGGAGGCTTTTATCGCAAAATTTACTTTCACCAAAAGGAACCTGAACCGTTTTAATCCCCAGCTTATTAATGAGGATTATTTGATAAAACACAAGACTTTAAGGCATTTTCAAAATGACGGGCAGCCTGCGTTGGGATATATATTAAGTGGTATCCTGTTAATGATGATATTTTTTACGGGAGCCAATTACTTGCAAAGTAAAAAGAAGGAATTTTTGTACAACTTTTGTTATTCCATCTGCATGTTTGGCCTCATCTTTTTAAACACTTTCCTGGAAAGGAAAAGTGGTATTTTCAGCAGCCTGTTCCAGGAGTATTTGGATTTCATGTTGCTGGCAACCGGAACTGTATTTTACATCGCATTTACAAGAAAGTTCCTGGAAACCAAGGAAAACTACCCTTTATTAAACAAAATATTCGTTTATGAAGAAAAGCTGG
>JANOTW010000921.1:0-3380 GCA_031416575.1 Ferruginibacter sp. | reverse complement strand
TGCAACGATGTTGAGCATGGAAATATAGTTTGGACAAAAAAACTGTATTGCGAAATCCCAATTTTTCGGGAATGCTCATTGCTTCAGTGCCTGGACAATAAAAAATCTTACCCTCGCTTTTTATCCCTTGTGCATTATAATCGCATAATACTAATTGATCATCACTCATTATTCATTATTACACCGCGGCCGTAAACTGCCTTAAAAACCGCACATCATTTTCACTAAATAACCTAAGGTCTTTTATCTGGTATTTCAGCATCGTAATTCTTTCTATGCCCATGCCAAATGCAAAGCCAGTGTATTTGTTACTGTCTATTCCACAATTTTCCAGTAAGTTGGGATGCACCATGCCACAACCTAAAATTTCTACCCAACCCGTATGCTTGCATACATTACATCCGGCGCCACCGCATATCAGGCAACTGATATCCATTTCGGCGCTGGGTTCCGTAAATGGAAAATAGCTGGGCCGGAAACGGACTTTAAAATCTTTACCAAACATTTCCCGTACAAAAAAATACAGGGTTTGTTTCAGGTCGGCGAAGGATACATTTTCGGCGATATACAAACCTTCTGCCTGGTGAAAAAAGCAATGCGCCCTGGCACTGATGGTTTCATTGCGATATACCCTGCCGGGGCAAATAATGCGAATGGGTAATTTGCCCTTCTCCATCTCACGCACCTGCACACTCGAAGTATGCGTACGCAATACCCAGTCGGGGTTTTGGCTGATATAAAATGTATCCTGCATATCACGTGCGGTATGGTTTTCAGGCATATTCAATGCAGTAAAATTATGCCAGTCATCTTCTATCTCGGGCCCTTCCGCCACCGCAAAGCCCAGACGCTGAAAAATGGAAACCACCTGGTTGCGGACCAAACTGATAGGATGGCGGGTGCCAGGTGGCAGCGGGTCGCCGGGCAATGATAAATCAAGCGATGATTCAGTAGCTGGTTGTCCGTTATTGGTGGCCGCTTTAAGTTCTTCGTATTTCGCTTCCGCGAATAATTTAAACTCATTCAATAATTGACCGAATTCTCTTTTTTTATCCGCAGCTACATGCTTCATTTCTCCCATCACTTCCTTCACTAATCCTTTTGTGCCCAGGTATTTTATACGAAACGCTTCCGCCTCATCAGTTTTAGTAGCAATAAAATCGCCTATTTCAGTTTTGAAAGCTTCTATTTTTTGTAACAACTGTTCCATACGGCAAAAATAAGGAAATGTTGAAGAAGGTTGGTGGTTGAAAGTTGATCGTTGAATGTTGAGGGTGATCGTTTGTTGTGGTTGATGAGCGTTTGAAACCAGTTAATGATTGATGTTTCATTGTTGTCAGGAATTGGAATTATGAGCTATAATAATCCACCACCAACCACCAACAAACGATCAACGATCAACTTTCAACCGCCAACCCTCAACAATCTTCCCTAAGTTTGCTGCAAATTTAAAACGGATGTACGACCTGCATGATTTTTTACTGCCCATTGATATTCATACTTTAAATGAAGACAGCGGATATAATGACGGACAATTGGCCAGGCATATTTTTGGGTACGACAGTGAAATACCGGATGTATCAGCAGTGGACATTATTTTAGTGGGTATTGGAGAAACGAGAGGTGGTGGGATTTTTAATAATGGTTTTGAGGCGGCCGATGCTATTCGTAAACAACTATATCAATTGCATTACTGGCACAACGATGTAAAGATCGCGGACTTTGGTAATATAAAAACCGGGGCCTCCTTAAACGATAGTTATGCCGCCATTAAAACAGTATTGAAGGAATTATTAAAAATGAATAAAACGGTAGTGTTGCTTGGTGGAACCCATGATATTACCCTGGCCCAGTATTATGCATATAAGGAATTAGGGAAATCAATAGAAGCTACGTGTATAGATTCCAATATTGACCTGAGGGGAGAAAGCTCTATCAGAAGCGAAAATTTTTTGTTGGAGATATTAACCAGCGAGCCTAACATGGTAAGGCATTACAGCCATATCGGGTTTCAAAGTTATTATGTACATCCCCGCATGTTGGAAACGATGGATAAGCTTCGCTTTGATTGCTTTCGGGTAGGCATTGCAAAAGAAAATATGGAAGAAATGGAACCGGTAATCCGCAACACCGGTTTACTAAGTTTTGATATAAGCGCCATTAAATACAGCGATGCCCCGGCCAACGAAAACAGCCCCAATGGATTTACCGGTGAAGAAGCATGTATGCTTGCCCGGTATGCAGGCATGAGCAACCAGTTGAGTAGTTTTGGCATTTATGGTTATCTGCCGCAGGCGGATGTAAATGAACTGACCGCGAGGCAAATAGCACAAATGCTATGGTATTTTATAGATGGAAAAAGCCGCGGCAAACAGGAAGCCCCACTCGAAGACAGAACGCTGTTTAATGAATACCATACTGCGTTTGCGGAAGTGGATACTGTTTTTTTACAAAGCAGGAAAACCAGCCGCTGGTGGATGCAATTACCCAATAAAAAAATGGTTGCCTGCAGCCATCGTGATTACCTGCATGCCAGCCGCAATGAAATACCGGAAAGATGGCTGAGGGAACAGGAGAGAGGTTAATTTGAAAATGTGAAAATACCAATTAGCTAATGTGCTGATGTGCTAATTTTTTCAGTGCATATTTTATAATGTCTTCATGAAATATACTGTGATTTCTAAAGTGTTTTGTAATTATACCGGCATTAGGTTTCATGGCGGCATCGTTGCGTCGCAATCCTTTCAACTGCATACCTATGTGGATCTTCAGCCTTCAGGGCGGAGCGTAAATGAGGAATGTAAAAACCTTTTATACGCAGTGTTCCTGGTTGTTGGTTCAATATTGATTTTAGCATCCTGCTCCATCTCAAAACAAATATCCAAACAGGCCACAAAAATTTTGTTGAAAGATACGGCCATCAGCGCCGGTCATATCGGAATCAGCATTTATGAACCAGCTAACAACCAATATTGGTATAACCATGATGCGACAAAATATTTTGTACCGGCTTCCAATACAAAATTATTTACGCTGTATGCCGGTATGAAATATTTGGGGGATAGCATTACCGGATTGAGATATGAAATTGACAAGGATTCAAACATTCGCATACAACCCTGTGGCGATCCTACATTCCTTCATCCCGGGTTTTTATCCCAACCTGTTTTTAATTTTTTAAGCCGCTTTAAAAAAATCACATTTACCAACCTATTCTTTACCGATGATTTTTTAGGGAGGGGTTGGGCATGGGATGATTATAAAGAAGCTTATATGGCGCAAAGAAGCAATTTTCCCATATATGCTAATTTGATCAGGATAAAAAAAGCAGGAAATAATGTAACGGTCATTCCAGGCAGTCAAAAATATTTCATACCGGA
>JANOTW010000920.1:0-5691 GCA_031416575.1 Ferruginibacter sp. | reverse complement strand
CAGTATGTGCTGTCCGACATACGTCGTAGATTTGTTCATTATTGTTAGATTGATGAGTGGTATCAGCAAACTAACAAAAAAGGGGGCTCACTGCCCCCTTTTACTACTTTTTTCTCATATCTATCTCGGACAATAGTGATTAAAAACAAAAAATAACAAAATCATATTTGCCAATGAATCTTAATCAGGGTTCAATTGTACGGACAAAAAAAATTAAAAAGCACGCACGTAAAACTGCGACATGTCAGTAATTCCGAGCTTAGTATTAATTGAAAGCAAGACAATTAAAATAGCTGAAGAGGGAGTAAACTTACCAACAATAGTCACCGCATTTTTGCTTCAGCTAACAGCTAACCCCATTTGTATTATCTTGCAGCCGCATGCCCAGGCTTACGAAAATAACCATCACGCAATTTAAGAATTACAGGTTTTCCGGTTTCTCTTTCACAGAAAGGGTAATTGGTATTTGCGGATTAAATGGGAAGGGTAAAACCAACCTGCTGGATGCAATTTATTATCTCTGTTTTACAAAAAGTTATTTTTCAAAAACCGATATATTGAATATCCAATTTGAAAAAGATGGGTTTCGGCTGGAGGGAACGGTAGCGCCTGTCATTCCATCCAAACACCCAATGGAGGAAAGTAGCTCCTGCGCTATCGCACCGGAAGAAGGTAAAAATGAAGGAGATCAAAAAGATGAATATGGAGTAAACAGAACGGCCCTGCAAAAGAAACAAGATCAGATCGTTTGTATTTTCAGGAGCGCCGGTAAAAAGGAATTTTTATTGAATGGTGTGCCTTATTTAAAATATTCCGGGCATATCGGAAAGTATCCCTGTGTAATGATAGCCCCGGATGACATTGAACTGATTACTGGCGGCAGTGAAGGCAGAAGGCGATTTATTGATACCCTGCTTAGCCAGATAGACGCTGAATACCTTCAGCAATTAATTATTTATTCCAAAGTATTGCAACAGCGTAATAGCTTGTTAAAACGTTTTGCCGGGCTGGGTAAAACGGATTGGGTATTGCTGGAAGTGCTGGACGGGCAATTGATACAGCCCGGAAAATATATTCATTCCGTACGAACAAATTTTACCGCTCAATTGATTCCTTTGGTGCAGCGATTTTATAAGCAAATCGCCAATAATGAAGAACTGGTAACACTACAATACGAAAGCCAGTTGAACAATGCCGGGTTTGAAGCCATACTGAATCAATACCGTGAAAAGGATTTTATATTACAACGGACCAATGGAGGAATTCATAAAGATGAAATTGGCATCCGGTTAAATGGACAGGTATTTAAAAACATTGCTTCACAAGGGCAGCGGAAGAGTTTATTATTCGCATTAAAGCTGGCGGAATTTGAATTATTAAAATTAAATAAAGGTTTCGCTCCGCTCCTTTTGCTGGATGATATATTTGAAAAATTGGATAATAACCGGATGCGGAATTTATTGAATTGGGTATGCAACGAAAATGACGGGCAGGTATTTATTACCGATACACATAAGGAAAGGCTGGAAGAAGCATTTAGCAATCTTAATACTACCTGCCAGGTCATTGAATTATAATTCTTTAACACGAATATTTTTTTTTGCCTTAATGCTTTCGTATTTACTGATTGCCTGCAATATGTTTCCATTCAAATTAGCAGCTATTACTTCAAGAATTATTTTTAACTGGTTAAAATCGCTTGGTTTTGTAAAAAAGCATAAAGCGCCCATTTCCAAGGCAATATCAACCTCCCTTTGATGCGATGATGTAGAATACATTATAACCGGAATATGCAGGTATGCCGGTGTTTCTTTTAATTTAGTAAGGCATTGCCAGCCATTCATTGCCGGCATATTGATATCAAGGAATATAATGCCGGGCTCTAAAAATTCTTTGCTGTTCAGTTTTTCCAGTACCTCTGCTCCGTTACCTGCGCAATAGCAAATTATGGACGGATCAACTTCAGAAATGGCTTCACGAAACAATTCCCTGTCATCAGCATCGTCATCGGCTAATAAAAATCGTTTGGTCATGGTGTTTTTTTTGGGCTATATATTATACTGCGCAAGGGATAAATTAGTGATATTTTATTTTGTTCCCTAAACAAATAAAAACAGGCTACCCCCTTCCCCTAAAGGGGTTAATAGGTAATTTAAAACGTAATAAAAGTTGCCCAATGGTATTAAGTACAAGAGGGCGATGCAATGATGTTGAGCAGTGTACTTAGCCTGGACAAAAACTGAATTGCGAAACCCCGATTTTTCGGGAATGCCCATAGCTTCAATGCCAGGACAAAAAATCTTCTTCACGTTTTTATCCCTTGTGAAGTATAAACCGGTTTGTCTTTTTGTTGATGGGGAAGAATAATGGTAAAAACAGCGCCTTCGGTACCTAAGCCAGTTGCTTCAATAGTTCCATGATGAAGCTGAACTATTTTTTTGCATAAGGAAAGCCCAAGCCCTGCTCCTTCATATTTATCTTTTGGATTCAGCCTCGTAAATGTATCAAATATCTTTTTCGCGTATTCCTGTTCAAAGCCAATTCCATTGTCCCTGATTTCTATCCGGGCATAAGGTTTATTTTGTAAGTAAATAGTATTTGACACAATGGTAATAAGCGGCATTTCATTTTTTTTCGCAAACTTTAGCGAATTGTTAATAAGGTTATAGAATAGCTGATAAATCAATACAGGCGCTCCATCAATCCGGGGCAGGTTGTTATAGGTAATGACCGCTTCCTTTTGTTGTATGAGCAATTCCATATCGGTTACAATATTTCCGATGGTTTCATCCAGGCATATGTTTTCTATCTTTTCGTCTAAATTATTTAAACCTGAATAAGCGAGCGCCCCGTCAATCATGTTAACCAACCGTTCGGCTGCGCTTTGCACTTTGGAAAGATAGAGTTTACCTGATTCATTTAAGCTATGCTGCATTTCTTCCTGTAGCCGCTCTGCAAATAATTTTATTTTGCGAACGGGTTCTTTCAGGTCGTGGCTGGCTACATGGGCAAACTGCTGCAGGTCTTCGTTGGCGCGTTCTAACGCAATTGTGCGTTCGGCTACTAAATTTTCCAGTTGCTCTTCCGCTGTTTTTTGTACATCTACATCAGTAGCGGTTCCCACCCATAATATTATTTCGCCTTTATCATTTTCAACAGGTAAAGCCCTGTTAAGGTGCCAGCGATATTCACCATCATTTCTTTTATACCGGTTTTCCACTACAAACACATTACCTGTTTCAAGCGCCTCTGTATATGCTTTCAACGTGGAAGGCAGGTCATCGGGATGAACAAAGGGTTTCCAACCCCATTCCTTTGTTTGCTCATAATTAGAACCTGTATAGTTATACCATTTCTGATTGTAAAAATTTACTTCCCCCGTCGGAAGGTTCGTCCAGGTCATTTGAGGAAGTGATTCCATAAGGTTTCTGAATTTGTTCAAGCTTTCAAGTAATTTTTGTTCAGATTTCTTCTGTTGAGTAATATCCTTGAAAGTCCAGGACCACGCATAATAAGTCCCATCTTCACCCACTACCGGGTAGCCTTGCCGCTCTACTATTTTACCATCTTTAAATTCCAGTTCATCAATATCTTTTTCCGCCGGATGATCATAAAAGTAATTGACTTTTTCAATAAATCCTTGCGGGTTAACCAATTGGGTCATCGCAAAGCGGAGGGCCGCTTTATCATCCTTTGCATCTGCAATTTCCTTCGGCATGTTCCATATTTCCATAAAGCGCCTGTTATAGGATATGATTTTCCCTTTTGCATCTACCAGTAATATGCCATCCACGCTGGCTTCATTATGAGCTTCCAACAGGGCTTTACGGTATTGAAACTCCTCTTCCGTTTGTTTGCGTTGTGTTATATCCAGTATAACTCCTGACCAGCGCACTGGCCTTCCCATTGCATCAAAACTGATCTTTCCTTTTGAACGCACCCATCGTAACCTGCCATCCGTAATGCCTATGGTGCGGTATTCATCCTCATGCAATCCCCCATTTACAGCATCCATGGCTCTTTCAACAGTTGCCTTCAAACGTTCCTTATCATCGGGGTGCAGGCCATTTAAATATACATCGTAATCCACTTCAGCATCAGGCATCAGGCCAAACATTTCTTTTGTTTTTACCGACCAAATAAGTTTTCCCGTTTGCGGATAAAAATCGTAAGTCCCTAATTCCCCTCCATCTAATGCATTCCGCAACTGCTCTTCACTTTCCTCCAAATTTTTTCTTGCCGCTACCAGCAATGTTACCTCAGAAGCTATAACTACTATACCTGTAATGCTTCCGTTCGGTTCTCTTAAAGCTTCGCACACAAAATTGATATAGGTGGTTTCGGTAGTACCCTTTCGTTTAAGATTAACAGGACACTCATTAGCTACAAATTTTTCACCAGTAATAAACACGCTATCTATTAATAGCTCAATACCCAGTACTTTTGCTTCCGGCAAAACTTCAAAAATAGGCCTGCTTATTACCTGTGCCGCCGTTTTATCCCATAATTCCAGCATTAACCCGTTAGCAATTTCAATTACATGATTTTTGCCCCTGAAAATACACATGGCTACGGGAGCTTGCATTATATTGTTGAAGTATCTCCTGTTACTTTCTTCTAAAATTTTAAATGTATTTACTTTTTCTGTTGTTTCGCTACAGGTTACAAAAACGCCTGCCGGTTTTCCCGATTCATCATTTACAGGGCTGTAACTAAAAGTCCAGTAAACATCTTCTATTTTACCGTTTCGGTATATGGGAATAAGTTGATCTTCATTCCATGTGGCTTCACTCCCTGCAAGTACCTGGTTTATCAATGGTTTAATGATATCCCAGGTTTCAGGCCATGCTTCTTCTGCCCGCTGGCCTAAAATATCAGGATGTTTTCCTTTTATGCCCAGGCTTGGGCGGTAAGCATCATTATAAAAACAAATCAATTCCGGTCCCCAAAATAAAAACATTGGAAATTTTGAATGAAGTACGATGCTTAAAGCAGTGCGTAAATTTTGCGGCCAGTTTATGTGTGAACCTAATGGTGTTTTTATCCAGTCTTTAGTACGAATGAGTTCGCCCATTTCACCTCCTCCTGATAAGGATCGTAGAGCAGTATTAGGGTTGCCACTTGTAGGTATATTCATTGTGCAATGGATAAAATGTGATTAAGTCACAAAAAAATAAATATAAAGAAAAGTTTGCTTCAGTTTTTGATAACCGGTTTTGGCGTATTTCAATAATCGTGTCAAGGTTAAATGAAACATCTAAATTAATGCAAATAAAACTTTAGCCGGATTATATTTTATCCAATTCAAACAGCTTGAAAATACTATCAACATGCCTGGTTCATTTGCTGAATTTTAAATTACTTTTACATCATGGGTGAATTATCAATGCAGGATGCCATTAAGCAATTTTTAAAACAAAGCCGTATAAAGGGCGGTATTCAAGCTTTGCAGATTGAAGAGGTGTGGGAACAGATCATGGGAAAAACCATTGCCAGATATACTGATAAAATCCAGATCATCAACCATACATTATTCATTAGTTCTACCGTTGCTCCGTTGAAAAATGAATTGCTTTATCAAAAAGAGAAGATCATCGAAAGGGTAAATGAGGCGTTGGGTGATAAGGTGATAAATGATGTGGTGATAAAGTAAACCCTTAACCCCGCTGGCTATCGGAAAGTTTGCCCCCA
>JANOTW010000919.1:0-1611 GCA_031416575.1 Ferruginibacter sp. | reverse complement strand
TCAAAGTTGTTTTCATCAAAGGGAACGAATTCGAAAAAAATATTGTTATTTAATGCAAGGTGCATTCCTACCGCATCCTGCCTGTTTTGATAGGCTAAAAACCCTTCACTTGCAAGGTAGGTTTCAATGTAGGTGATGGGATTGCCCAGTAATTTTTCAAACCCCTTTTTATAAGGCTCCATGGCTACACCGCCATGTACATAAAAAGCAAGGTTGGGCCATATTTCGTGTATATGATTTAGTTTGTAGCGGTCAATTATTTTTTCCATGCACAACTGCAACCAGGCGGGTACGCCTACAATAAAACCTATATCCCAATTAGGGGCATTGTCAACGATCTCTTCCAGTTTTTTCGCCCAATCTTTTTCTTTGGCGATTTTTTTACCAGGTTTATATAAGCCAAGCCCCTGGAACCAGAAGGGAATATTTTTTTGTTGGATGCCACTCAGGTCACCCGCAAAATAAGTGGGCCCTTTTTGCAACTGGGTACTTCCGCCCAACATCAACCAGCCCTTGCCTATGGCGCTCCTGGGCACATCTTCGTATTTGGCAAGGCTTAATAGTTGTTTGAAACTGGTAATGGTATTGCTTCGGATAAGATCTTTAGTGATTGGAATGAATTTGCTGGATGCATCGCTGGTACCACTGCTTAGGGCAAAGTAATGAATTACTCCGGGCCAGCATACATCCGGAATGCCATCTTTTGCCTTGTGCCACCATTGAGCATATATTTTACCGTAATCGTAAGTGGGAACTAATTGCTGAAATTTTTTACCGGGATGACTGCTCATTAAAATTTCATCAAACTTAAACAATTGGCCAAACTCTGTAAACCTGGCTTTGCGTAACAATTTTTTCAGCGCTTTTATTTGCTGCCGCCTGGGATCGCTAATTGGCAGGTTTAATGCCCTTGCGATACTTTTTGGGAGTTTCAATTCAAAAATTGGCATGCAATGGTTTATAGGTGTGTAACAAATTTACTGTTTACCGTACTTTTTTGGGCAATAATTTATTGCCGATACCGGATGATGTTTCTTTTTAAGTACCTGTTGCTTTTTTTAAAGCAATTAAATGTATTGCAAAAATACATAACTATTGATATAATGGCATCTCTAAAAACCTTCCTTATCCTCTCCTTTGGAGAGGAATTAAAGGTAAGGTTAAAACAAAAACACAGGTTTATAGAGATGCCCATAAGCATTTTTGAGGGTGCCTCCCAAATAGTACCTGGCTGGTGGAGACACCAATGCTATTAAAATAAGGATTTGCCTGGTACATATTTTGGCATAATTCAATTTCAAAAGAATTAAATATATCGAATTGGTTGCACCTGCCAATTGAATCTGCCGATAAGTATAGCCTGAAATTAAATTACTGCCGATTGGGCAATAAAATGCCTTACCGACAAAATCGAATTAGGGGCCGGGCTGATATTGGGGTATTGGCTTTCTTGTTTTTGCTGTTTGTTATTTATAACATTGGGTGTACCTGTTTTTACGTTTACCTCCCATCTGCCGTCCAAAGTTTCTGTTGTTTTTGATGGCTGTCAATGAATTTGCTATCTGTTCAATTATACATTCAATGCTGCTTTGAAATGCGCCAATATTGAAG
>JANOTW010000918.1:0-2866 GCA_031416575.1 Ferruginibacter sp. | reverse complement strand
GACCAGGCGCAAAACACCTGCATTTTTTCAACCGAGTTCGCTTTGAAATTAATGGGTGATGTGCAGGAATATTTCATCAACCATAAGGTACAAAATTTTTATAGCGTAAGCATCAGTGGTTATCATATCGCGGAAGCCGGTGCTAATCCCATCAGCCAATTGGCATTTACCCTGGCCAATGGTTTCACCTACATAGAATATTATTTAAGCAGGGGAATGAATATTGATGATTTCGCACCCAACCTCTCTTTCTTCTTCAGCAATGGCATGGATCCGGAATACAGCGTGATTGGCAGGGTGGCACGCAGGATATGGGCCAAGGCCATGAAGCATAAATACAAAGCCAACAGCCGTAGCCAGAAATTGAAATACCATATACAAACAAGCGGAAGAAGCCTGCATGCCCAGGAAATTGATTTTAATGATATCCGTACCACACTACAGGCATTGTATGCTATTTACGACAACTGCAATTCCCTGCATACTAACGCCTACGACGAGGCGATTACAACACCAACCGAAGAAAGTGTCCGCAGGGCGATGGCCATTCAGTTGATCATCAACAGGGAACTGGGCACGGCGAAAAATGAAAATCCCAACCAGGGTTCTTTTCTTACGGAGGAATTAACCGATTTGGTAGAAGCCGCGGTGATGCAGGAATTTCACCGGCTCACGGAAAGGGGCGGGGTATTGGGCGCCATGGAACGGATGTACCAGCGCAATAAGATACAGGAAGAAAGTTTGTATTACGAAACGCTCAAGCATACCGGCGAATTCCCCATTGTGGGCGTGAATACTTTTTTGAATAAAAATGGCAGCCCCACTATTTTACCTACCGAAGTAATTCGCAGTACATCGGAAGAAAAGCAATTCCAGATAAAGGCCCTGCAGGCTTTTCATGAAAGACATGGGTCAAAAAGTGTGGATATGCTGAACCGCCTGCAGCAGGTGGCCATCAATAATGGTAATCTTTTTGAAGAACTGATGGAAACAGTAAAATATTGTTCGCTGGGCCAAATTACCAATGCCTTGTACGCTGTGGGCGGGCAATACAGGCGGAACATGTAGCGGGTATCACTGGCCTTTCAAACTCCCGGCACCGGGATGAACCTGTATGAATAAATAACCTGAATTTTCACATTTTACAGCGGGAATTTTTTTCTTTATAATTTTTACAAACACCTTTTTATCCTTAAACATGCCCCTATGGTTTTTACTGATCTGATAATGAGGTTAATTCATTATTTTCACCCTCTTTTAATAATAAAAAAATATTCATGAAGTTTAATCTACAGTTTTTATTTAAAACAGCTTTTTCAATTGCTTCTTTCGTAATACTTTGGAATAGTACATCTTACGCCCAGGTGATTGATATCATTGCAAACCCGAATTCCTCCACCTTTAATCCAATAGGAGTAAGTAATTACCATGCAAGCGAGAATATTTACACTGAAACGGAAATAGGGGCGGGCAATTTTACTACCCCTGCCACTGTCATTAACCAAATCGCTTTCAACATAAATATAGTGGGTAGCCCAACCACCTTTAACAATGTTACAATCTGGATGAAGGAAGTGCCGCTGGCAACCACTACATTAGCAAGTGGCATCTATTCAACAGCAGGTTATACACAAGTATTCAGTGGTGCATTAAATGCTACAACCATTGGCTGGTTAAATATTCCGCTAAACGCTGCTTTTCAGAGAACAAGCGGAAACAACATGCAGGTATTGATAGAAAGACAAGATGGTATCGCTCATCCGGGCTTTTCCTACCGGACTGCCAATGGAAATAATACCAATGCTGGCATATTAACCTGCAGGAGATATAATGGTGCCGCAGCACTCTCCGGGGCCACCTCACTAACAGCTTCCGCTTTCAGGGCCCAGATAAGACTGCAACATATATACGCCAATGATGCGCTGGTTCAACAGATATATACCCTGGGCAAATTGCCTGTTCCATTTTCTACGCCGCACATTATCAAGGCCAATATCGCAAATGTTGGTTCGAATGCGTTAACAAATATCCCGGTTACACTGAATATAGCTGGTGCCAATACTTTCTCGAATGTACAAACGATTGCTTCTTTGGCTGCGGGAGCAAATGTGGATGTGACTTTTGCAGGTTTTACCCCGGCAGCACAGGGAAATAATAATATTGATGTGTCCTTAGCCCCTGATGATTTTAATGGTAACAATATTAAATCGGTAATTCAATCGGTTAACAATAATACTTTTTCTTACGCCTACAGTAGCGTTCCGGATGGTAGTGCCGGTGTTGTTTTAGATCCATTTACAGGTGATTTTGTTTCCAAATTCAATACCTCAGTCAATACGGCGATCAGTCAGGTGTCCGTCTATTTCCTGGCAGGCGGACAGCCCTTTCAGGTAGGTATTTGGGATGCATCAGGCGCTGGCGGTAAACCAGGTAATTTATTGTTTACTTCCGCTACACAAACTTCCACAACCGGAGTGTATGTGCTACCCATCTTGCCAGCAGTGCCTGTCAATAGCGGTGACTTTTTTGTGGGGGTGCGCCAGATTGATATAAACAATATCAGGTTTGCATATCAAACAGAAGACCCGGTACGCACCAACACATTTTATTTGGCACAGCCATCCGGTGGCACTACCTGGACGGACCTGGCCCCGGCTTACAAGTTCAGGTTTATGATCGAGCCAAAGCTTCAGATACCCATTGATGCAAATATCGCTAATATCATTACGCCTGCTGCAACCTGCACCACAGGTACTGTAAATTACGGTGCGGTATTATCCAATGTGGGGTTAAATACCATTATTGCCGGCACTGCGAATATTACCTTGAGGATAAGAGGGGCCAATACCCATACCGCTACACTTGC
>JANOTW010000917.1:0-3094 GCA_031416575.1 Ferruginibacter sp. | reverse complement strand
GTCGGTGGAACACCGACCACGTTCCTGATAACTGTAGCGACAATTTGGGATGCACCCCTTTAAATATTCAAACCCCCCAATAGATAAAAGAATGGTTGAATTATATTGATTAAAGATTTAAAGTTGATTTGGCAGTTAAATAGATTATTAAAGGTACACAGCACCGCTCTCCCGGTTTTTCGGGAGAGAAGGAGGGTAAGGTCAAGTGAGTTTCGAATAGAACGATGTACCCTAATACAATAAATTGTGTTCATTAGAAGTACGGCTACATCATCCGGGAAAATAACTGCCTCCTGAAATTTTATGATAAGTTTTGATTGAAAAGATAGAAAATAACTTACTTTTGCGGGATTCTTTACAATACTTATAAAGTGAAAAGTACAAATCAACATAGCGTAAATGTGAGCAACCAATACTCAGGTATTGTTGTTACTTTTATTGTAGTGCCAAATGCTTCTCCCCGACGCCGACCTGGTTGCTGATAGGACGAGCAATTAAAACCTGCCCCTGTCAGTGAAAAAATCTCCAAAACCGGGCTCTTACAAATTTATTCCTAACTCCTTATTTCAATTATATACAATTGGAAACAAATAACATTATAATCAGGGTTGCTTCACCCGCAGATAGCCACTACGCTACTACAATTACAGATGAAATGCAGTCTTCCGCAAAAGCCCGTGGTACTGGTATTGCCAAAAGGACGCCGGAATATATAGAAAACAAGATCAATGAAGGCAAAGCGGTTATCGCCGTTACAACAGACGGCGATTGGGTTGGCTTCTGCTATATTGAAGCCTGGGGCCATGATCAGTTTGTGGCCAATAGTGGATTAATTGTAGCGCCGGCATTCAGGAAAAGTGGTGTTGCCAAACAGATCAAGCAAAGGATTTTTAATTTGTCAAAGGAAAAATATCCTACTGCGAAAATATTTGGGTTAACGACCGGACTGGCGGTTATGAAGATCAATTCAGATCTTGGGTACGAACCCGTTACCTATTCGGAGTTAACAGATGATGAAGAATTTTGGGCAGGTTGTAAAAGTTGTGTCAACTATGATATTTTGATGAGCAAGGAAAGGAAAAATTGCATGTGTACCGCCATGTTGTACGATCCCGCCGATCATTTTGAACCGGAAGAAACAAAGGAGGATTTTAAGCAAAACTCAAAACTCTACGAACGGTTCATGAAAATTAAGCAAAGCCGGTTATTAAGCATATTCAAGAAAAAAGAACGCGGCGGCAGCATCACTAAATCTTTGCTGAAAATGTTTTTCGTGCATTAACGATTTCAAATTTCCGCATCATTGAGTGCTGAAAATAACACAATGAAGCTGCCATGAAAATATATGAGTACAAGGGAGTTCCGATTTATCGGAATTAAAATAACACAAGGATGATGCCATGAAAAACTTCTGCCGGTAACCAAATAAATTGCGAAAATTTGAAATGCACCCCATTACCAATAAAGTGGGAATTACAGGTTTATTTATTAAAGCTTTCTTTTATTACAATCATTTAAAACCATGAGTGAAAATAAGAACACCATCATTGATGAAACTTTAAGCGCTGCAACAGAACCGTTTAAACAGCCGGCGAAAACTTCGGTAGTTTTAGGATTTAGTGGTGGGTTGGATACTTCCTATTGTGTAAAGTATTTAACGTTGGAAAAAGGATACGACGTTCATTCCATAGTGGTAAATACCGGTGGTTTTACCGAAGTAGAATTAAAGCAGATTGAAGCCCATGCGTATAAGCTGGGTGTAAAAACGCATACTTCCGTAAATGCGGTAAAAAGTTATTATGATAAAATAATCAAGTACCTGATTTATGGAAATGTATTAAAAAACAATACCTATCCATTAAGTGTAAGCGCAGAAAGATTGAGCCAGGCATTGTTCATCGCCGAACATGTAAAAAAAATGAATGCTTCCGCAGTAGTTCATGGAAGCACTGGTGCAGGAAACGACCAGGTAAGATTTGATATGGTTTTTAATATCATGATCCCGGGTGTGGAAATTATAACCCCGATCAGGGATATGAAATTAAGCCGGGAAGAAGAGATCGCCTACCTGAAAAGTAAAGGGGTGGAAATGAATTTCGAAAAATCAATGTACTCCATCAATAAAGGATTATGGGGTACCAGCGTGGGGGGGAAAGAAACTTTGAACAGCAAGGGTATGTTGCCGGAAGAAGCCTGGCCTACGCAGGTAAGTGAGTCGGAAGCACGGAGCCTTGAACTGGATTTTAATAAAGGAGAGTTTATTGCAATTGACGGAGAAATATTCAGCCATCCAACGGAAGCTATTCAGAAACTACAAAGCATTGCAGGCGCTTATGGTATTGGCAGGGATATACATGTGGGCGACACCATCATTGGCATTAAAGGACGCGTTGGTTTTGAAGCAGCCGCACCAATGGTAATATTAAAAGCGCATCACGCTTTGGAAAAACATGTACTCACCAAGTGGCAATTGAACTGGAAAGACCAGTTGGCATTATTTTATGGCAACTGGTTGCACGAAGGGCAAATACTGGATCCTGTAATGAGGGATATGGAAGCATTTCTTGAAAGCACGCAGCAAAACGTAACAGGAAAAGTATTTGTTGAACTGATGCCATATCGTTTTCAAATTACCGGTATCGAATCTGCTTATGATTTGATGAGCAGCAAATTTGGAAAATATGGCGAGATGAACAATGGATGGAGCGGTGAAGATGTGAGGGGCTTTACAAAAATATTCGGTAATCAAACAATGATCTATCACCAGGTAAAAGAAAGCGCTGATGGCAAATAAAATTAGAGCAGGCATCGTGGGTGGCGCTGGTTACACCGGTGGTGAGTTGATAAGGATTTTATTGAACCATCCGCAAACAGCCCTTGCTTTTGTGCATAGCAACAGCAACGCCGGTAAACCTTTACATGCGGTACACTGCGATTTGATTGGAGAGACCAATATGATTTTCGCATCCGTACTTAGCCAGGAAATTGATGTGTTGTTTTTATGTGTAGGACATGGTGATGCAAAAAAGTTTTTAGCGGAGAATACCATTGATGAAAAAATAAAAGTGATTGATCTTAGCCAGGATTTCAGGTT
>JANOTW010000916.1:0-1681 GCA_031416575.1 Ferruginibacter sp. | reverse complement strand
AAAAAAATAAAAATATTTGAACCTAAGTTCGCGATATGATTTTAGTTCCGAATTTATTTCATTAATTTTAACTATTACAATTATTAAAACCCAATTTTATGAATAAAAATCAAGCGTTCTTATTAAGAATGGTCTTTTCATTTGCTTTTTTTTCAACACTGTGGCCCAATACTTCTTACGCCCAAATGGTTGATATCATTGCTAATACAAATACTTCCGCAAATCCTGTATTTGGAACAAACCTCTATTCTGTTAACGAAAGTATTTATACCGAAGAAGAAATTGGCGCCGGAAATTTCATCAGCGCAGCTACTTCAATAAATCAGATAGCTTTTAATATCAGGACTGTCGGAAGCAACACTACCTTTACGAATGTTACTATCTGGATGAAAGAAGTCCCTTTGGCAAGCACTGCCTTTTCAACCGGAACTTATACCACCACAGGCTATACCCAGGTTTTTACCGGTGCGGTTAGTGCAGCCGCTGGTGGCTGGGCATCTATCCCTTTAACTACCCCTTTTCAAAGAACTAATGGTAATAACCTGCAAGTGCTGGTAGAAAGAAATGATGGTGTATCCCATGCCGGGTATATGTATAGGGTTTCACTTGGAAATAGCGCCAATAGCGCTGCCAACAGCACCCGGCGTTACAATGCAGCAACGCCACTTTCAGGAACCACTTCATTAGACGCTTCCATCTTTCGGGCGCAAATCAGGTTGCAACATGTTTACCCGAATGATGCGCTTGTAAAGGAGATATATGCTTTGGGGAAGTTGCCAATTCCCTTTGGCGCACCTCATACTGTAAAGGCTAATATCGCGAATGTGGGTACCAATACTTTAATAAATATTCCCGTTACATTAAATATTACGGGCGCCAACACATTTACAAATATGCAAACAATTCCGTCCCTGGCTGCGGGCGCTAATGTGGATGTTACCTTCACGGCCTTTACACCCATTGTTCAGGGGAGTAACAATATCGCCGTATCTATATCCAATGATGATTTTAATGGAAATAATTTAAAATCGGTAATACAAACTGTAAACAATAATACCTATTCCTATTCTTATGGTACCACTCCCACTGGTTCAGTAGGATTTAATGGAAGCACCGGCGATTTCGCAATAAGGTTTAGTACCAGTGTGGCTACAGCTATCAGCCAGGTATCGGTAAATTTCATTGTTGGTGGCCAGCCTTTCCAGTTGGCCATCTGGGATGCTACCGGAGCAGGGGGAACACCCGGCAACTTAATATATTCATCTGCCATACAAACCACCACTGCCGGGGTATATGTAGTACCCATTTTGCCGGCTGTGCCTATTGGTATTGGTGATTTTTTTGTAGGCCTTCAGCAAACCGGAACCGTAAATATTAATTTTGCTTACCAATTTGAGGACCCGCTCAGGCTCAATACATTTTTTCAAACCCAGCCAAGCGGGGGTACAGTTTGGTCGGAGATAGCGCCTGCCAATAGCTTTAGGTTCATGATTGAGCCAAAGCTTCAGATACCCATTGATGCGAGTGTCGCTAATATCACTACGCCTGCTGCAACCTGCACCACAGGTACTGTAAATTACGGTGCGGTATTATCCAATGTGGGGTTAAATACCATTATTGCCGGCACTGCGAATATTACCTTGAGGATAAGAGGGGCCAATACCCATACCGCTACACTTGC
>JANOTW010000915.1:0-2981 GCA_031416575.1 Ferruginibacter sp. | reverse complement strand
ACTTCATACTCTTCCATCTCCAGGTTTAGCTTTAATGCTTCGTGCAGGTTTTCTTCATCTTCTACCAATAAAATAGAAATCTTTTTAGTTGCCATGATTATTTTAATTGATAATTTTTTAATTGATAATTGATAATTTTTTCAATGCGGGAAGTCTCCTGTAAATGAATATATTTTGAATTAAAATACCGCACAAGGAATAAAAACGGAAGTAAAATTTTTTTTTGTCCAGGCATTGAAGCAATGGGCATCATCGTTGCATCGCCCTCTTGTACTGAATACCATTGGGGATCTTTTATTACGTTTTAAATTAACAATTATAACCCCTTTAGGGGATGGGGGTAGCCTATTTTATTTGTTTATTGAACAAAACAAAATATCACTAATTTATCCCCTTCGCGGTATAAATCAAATCGTTGGCCGTAAAATGAAGAATCTTTGAATTGAACGCATTATCAATTATCAATTAAAAAATTATCCATTAATTAAATTCTATTGTAAAATTACTTCCGGTTGGTATATTATCAGTAACAAAAATATTTGCATGGTGTTGTGCGGCGATTTTTTGGGTAAGAAATAATCCTAAGCCTGTTCCTTTTGCTCCCCTTGTAGCTTTATTGCCAATCCTGTAAAATTTATCAAACACTTTTTTCTTTTCCGCCGCATCAATTCCTTTTCCTTCATCTTTTACCATCAGCGTAATGCGCTTGTCATGCTGGTGTAGTATGATTGTTACAAAAGAATCTTTATGAGAATATTTGATAGCATTGTCAATTAAATTATTAACCGCCATTTGCAACATCAGTAAATCACCGTTTATAAAAATATCATCGCCCACTTCTTTATGGAAGGCCCTTTGGGGGTAACGGACCATAAAATCATTCACGCAATCATTTACCAAATCAGTAAGGCTTATATCTTCTTTGGTAATGCTGTGAACTCCCGCCTCAATTTGCGATGCCAGTAACATATTATTGCACAAGGCATTCAACCGGTTAGCTTCCTGGATGGTATTTTGAATAAGCCGCTGTTGCTGGCTATCTTCTAATTTTCTTTTTTGTAAGGTTTCTAAATTAAGTTTTGTTATGGCTATAGGCGTTTTCAATTCATGGGTAATGGCCATCATGAAATTTTGCTGTTGCTGGCCCGACTTAAACTGTCGTTTTACAGCCCTGTATATAAAAACAGCGCCAGACAAAATGAGTAATAAAAAAATACTTCCTTCGCCTGCATACTGTGTGGTTTTCCTGTTTTTAAGGTTTGTTATTTTTTTTAGCTGGTTGTTGTATTGCGGATCACCGGCCTTTAATTGGGATATTTCAAGTGCCGCCATTTGCCGGTTCTGCTGATTTAATGTGATGAACCAAAATACCAATGCCGCTACGATATAGGATAGCATGAACCAGTAAACAAGAAAGATGAACCTTAAGCTTTTTGTTTTATAAAAAGAGAATGGCATGGTAGTGTTAAGTTTGACGTGAATGGTCAATGGTCAATGGTGAATGGTCAATAATTCACAATTGGCCATTCACCATTCACGAATTAATACACAATCATTCGAATCTGTTATGGCTATTTCACTTTCTCCACCCTTACTCCCACGCTTATTATTTCCGGCAGTGGGTTTTCTCTCATCATCTGCGCAATTGAAAATTTGTAATTGCCGGTTTTGTTAAATTTAAATGGCCCCTTTGTAATGGATTTACGGAGCTCCAAAATATCACCCATCCCGGCGCCTTCCCATCCGGCGGCATCCGTACCTAACTGCAGATCAAACCGCTGATACCGCATTGTATCGGACGGAGACTGTGAACCAACATTCAGCCAGATATTGTTATAGCGGTAGGCATTCGTATGGCGCAATACGATGTACAGGTTGTATTGTGATGCGGTATCGCTGATGGTAAATTCAAAAACAGGTTGCATATTATATTGCCACTCGTGCCCGGGTATGGCAGTATTTTTTTCAAATACATCTATTTTAGAACAGGAAGTCATACATAAGCCTGCAACTATCAGGATAACAAAGGATGATTTATATGATTTGATCTTCACAAAATAATTTTTACAAAAATAAAACAGTTTTTCAAAAGTGTCTATTTAGCGACATTATGTTTCTCTAAATATAACGTGGGAAAAGATCCCCAATGGTATGCCGTACAAGGGAGTCCCGATATTCGGGATTTAGATAACACAACGATGTTGAGCAGGGCAGGATAGCCTGGACAAAAAACCGTATTGCGAAATCCCGGTTATTTCGGGGATGCCATGAAAAACATAAGTCTGTAACCAAAAAATTATGGGTGTATGGAAAATGCTTTGATTGGCAAGCTGAAAAATGTTCACCATGGATAACAAAGAAAAAAATTAGCGCTTCATTTTGTTACAAGCCAAAGGCAAACAATATTTCCTTTTCCGCAGCAAGCTAAAGCGAATAACTATTTATAAAACATTCAGCACCTGCTCCTTCGCTTTCTCCAATTCGTCCTTCATGGTTACAACGCATTTTTGTATATCGGCATCATAAGCTTTGCTGCCTGTGGTGTTTATCTCCCTGCCAATTTCCTGTATTATAAAAGATAATTTTTTTCCCTTTGCTTCATCATTATTCGCAAGCAACGATCTGAAATATTCGCAATGTTGTTTTAAACGCACCTGTTCTTCGTGTATATCAATTTTCTCAATGTAGTAGATTAGCTCCTGCTCCAGACGATTGCCATCGTAATTTTCTTTGCCTACATGCAGTTCCAATAATTGCACTATCTCTTCCCTGATCCTCTTCATGCGGTTGGGTTCCAGTTTTACGATCGCTTCTTCCTGCGCATTGATATTGTTGATGCGTTTGATGAGATCATTTTGTAAACTGGCGCCTTCTTCTTCCCTGTGATTGTTTAATTCAGTAAGGGCTATTATAAGTACTTTCTTGAATTCTTCAAAATCGCTGTCGTTCAATACATCATTGGTGGGGGTTACTACTTCTGG
>JANOTW010000914.1:0-2981 GCA_031416575.1 Ferruginibacter sp. | reverse complement strand
CTTTCGGCATTTTTCGGGAAAGCCTGTCCCGATTCATCGGGAGGGCCGGGGGCAAAACAGGGTCTTCAAATTATGCCTCCCTTTAAAAAACAGTTCGCCCTTTGAAAATAAATGACTTGTAAATTTTATCTCCCGATGCATCGGGATTATTAGCGAAACATCAGCCCCGGCTTATTTGGGTACTCTTGTACTGCATACCATTGGGGAACTTTAATTGCGTAGTAGATAGCGAAACATCAGCAGTATCTTATTTGGGTACTCTTGTGCCGCATACCTTTGGAGGACTTTTCTTACATAGTCATTAGAAATACATTTTTATATAACCGTTGTGCTTTTTCGTTGGTTATACTGCGCAAGGGATAAATTAGTGATATTTATCTTGTACAATAACCAAATAAAATACGCTCAGGAATTAATTTAAAACGTAATTAAAGTTGCCCAATGGTATTAAGTACAAGAGGGCGATGCAACGATGATGCTCATTGCTTCACTGCCTGGACAAAAATTTCTCCTCACGTTTTTATCCCTTGTGCAGTATAGCAAAATATAAATCACTATTTTATCCCCTGCAAAGTATAACTTAAGAACCAATCCTGTAAGGGCGGTACCAGTGTGCCATTATCAACCTAAACGGCTTTATGCAAATGCAACAAATGTTACAAAAAAAGTTAAAAACACAAAGGATATTTGCATGACAAAATCTAAATAATTTATACCATGAACATAGAACAAATTTATACCGGATGCCTGGCACAGGGCGCTTATTATATCACCAGCAATGGCGAAGCTGCTATTATTGACCCACTTCGGGAAACAAAACCTTACATAAACAGGTTGCAAAAAGACGGGGTGAAACTAAAGTATATTTTTGAAACCCATTTTCATGCCGATTTTGTGAGTGGCCATGTGGACCTAAGCAAAAAAACAGGCGCTCCCATCGTGTATGGGCCAAACGCCACTTGCGGGTTTGAATGCATTTCGGCCAAAGATGGGGATGAATTTAAAATTGGGGATGTAACTATCAAGGTGCTGCATACCCCGGGCCATACGATGGAAAGTACCACCTATCTTTTAAAGGATGAAAGCGGTAAAGATCATTGCATCTTCAGTGGCGACACCTTGTTTTTGGGCGATGTGGGCCGTCCGGATCTGGCACAGAAAGCCGCTCACATGACCCAGGAAGAATTAGCAGGTTTGCTGTACGATAGTTTGATGAATAAAATAATGCCTTTAGCCGATGATGTAATAGTTTATCCTGCACATGGCGCAGGTAGCGCCTGTGGCAAAAACATGATGAAAGAAACGGTTGATACCCTGGGCAATCAGAAAAGAATGAACTACGCCTTGAATCAACCCGACAAAGAAGCATTTGTAAAAGCCGTAACGGATGGGTTGCTTCCGCCTCCGGCATATTTTGGTTTAAATGTAGCTATGAATAAAAAAGGCTATGAAAGTTTTGATACGGTATTAAACAATGGCATGAGGGCGCTAACCCCGGATGAATTTGAATTGGCCGCGGAAAATGCCAATGCATTGATATTGGATACCAGGGCCAATACGGATTTTTACAAAGGCTTCATTCCTCAATCGGTAAATATCGGGTTGAACGGGGATTTTGCACCCTGGGTAGGCGCTTTAATTATAGATGTAAGGCATCCTTTGCTACTGGTTACCGATGAAGGCAGTGAAGAGGAAACTGTTACCCGGTTGAGCCGTGTGGGGTTTGATAATTTATCAGGCCATTTAAAAGGCGGCTTTGCCGCATGGCTGGCAGCAGGTAAAGAAGCGGATGTAGTGGATAGGATAACCGCAAAACAATTTGCCAGTGAAGTAGAAATTGGGAAAGACAAAATTATAGATGTACGCAAGGAAACTGAATACGCCGCGGAGCATGTGGATGAAGCGTACAACAGGCCATTGGCTAATATCAATGAATGGGTAAAAGATGTAAACCCGGAAGAACATTTTTACCTGCATTGCGCCGGGGGCTACCGCAGCATGATGGCAGCGTCCATATTGCAGGCCCGTGGTTATAGGAACTTTACGGAAGTTGCAGGTGGTTTTGAGGATATCAGTAAAACCAATCTTCCAAAATCGGATTTTGTGTGCCAGAGTAAAGTAATGAAGGTTTGATATTTTTGTTAACGGCAAATGTATTGTTATGGTTCATCCCTGCCAGCCAGGCACAGTAAGGCAGGGTTGTTGCGGTATTTGGAACTTCGCATTTTAAACCGCATATCGTGGCTATATTATCCCTCCAAATAATTAAAGCGATGGCAACAACAAAAGCACATTGGGAAGAGGTATTTGCAACCAAAGCTGAAAATGAGGTAAGCTGGTTTCAGCCTTACCCTAAAACATCGGTAGATTTTTTTGAATTATTCAATCTTCCATTAAATGCAAATATCATTGACGTTGGTGGAGGCGACAGCCATTTGGTTGATGTATTGATTGAAAAGGGTTACAGGAATATTCATGTGCTGGATATTTCAGCAAACGCATTGAACCGGGCAAAACAAAGGCTGGGCCATAAGGCAGGTTTGGTTCATTGGATTGTTTCTGATGTAACGGAGTTTAAGCCTGAAGTTAAATTTGATTTCTGGCATGACAGGGCAGCATTTCATTTTCTTACAACCGAAGAAAGAATTGAAAAATATCTTCAGGTTGCGGAGAAAAGTATCAATCATGACGGATATCTGATATTAGGGACATTCCGTGAAGGTGGCCCCGTGAAATGCAGTGGGCTTGAAATAAAGCAGTACTCCGAAACATCCATGTCGAACCGTTTTGAAAGAAGTTTTCAAAGAATAAAATGTATTACGGAAGAACACCAAACGCCATCCAACGCTACCCAGCATTTCTTGTTTTGCAGCTTCCGGAAAAAGAAAATGGATATGGTGAATAATGGATAATGAATGTGGGGTGGCTACAAAACAGAAGATGTTACGCTAATTACAACATGGGTAAAGTTCCCCAAAGGT
>JANOTW010000913.1:0-5563 GCA_031416575.1 Ferruginibacter sp. | reverse complement strand
TTTCAGCTTTTTAGTTTTGCTTAATATTTCAGGGTCCCTTTCCCCCACTATCGTATTATCCGCTATCAGGTATTCAAGCCTTTTAATACTGTTTCTTATAAGGGATGCTGTATTTTGATCAGAACTAATATTAGGTGCGGTGGCCTCTTTTACCGGTACCAGTGCCACACCTACACTTGGTAAAATTTTACCTGCTGTTTTTTGATCAGGATTAGACATTGATGAAAATACAGTTCCTCCCAAACCTGTAGCCGCAGACCCTAAATCGAACCCTGTCCTGGTTTTTTTTGTCCTTTTCAATTTCCTGTCCACTATTCTGAAACTACTTTTTAACTGAACAATGTAATTTACCACATCATTTCTAAGCTTTTCAAATTCCATTACCCTTTGCGGGTAGTTAATATTTTCTCTTACATAAACCTGAATAATAGCGGTATCCCTGATGCTGAATTTATTGGTGCCCACAAAATACAACTCAAGCAATTTTTGCCTGTCTTTGTCAGTCTCTTTTACAAAATCAAAAGGTGCGTACCAGGTATAGTCATCATTACATTTATTAACACGTGTAAGTGATTTTGCCTGGTAGTTGCTGAAATAAGTAATTTCTTCTATTGGGAAACTTCCATTATCACATTGCAACTTAAAGCTAATGGTATCGCCTTCATCAATGTATAAGGTTTTGGTTACGGTAGGCTTAAGTTTTGAAGGAATTATTTCCGTGTTGTAAAACATCAATATGAAGGAAGTATCTACCCTTTCTGCAGGAATATTCAAATTTTGAATGCCAATATTAACCTTGTACTCATAATCATATTTTAATTTACCTGAAAGAAAATATGATTTTTCAGCCTTAAAAGTTAACAACCCATCGTCTTTATTGATTTTTAAACCTACCGGTGAATTTTTTAAATACCAGTAGTATTGGGATTGGTCTTTATTTATTTCAAAAGCGTACTTCAATGTAGAATCAACATGTAAAGTGAAATAGGGATTAATATTCCTGATCCTCAGGGCTGAATCGGCGTAATTGATTATTTTATGTGTGGTGTCCTCTGTACTTTGAGCCTGGGAAGCAAAAGAAAAAAGAAAAAACAAACCAGCAACTGTCACTTTTTTTATGCCCATGATTGAATTTAAAACTTAAACGATAAAAGTACAAATTTTAAAAGTAAAAAAGCCATCCCGATAAATCAGACAGCTTTTTTAACTAAAATCAACCGCATACCTTTAGGTATTATATAAATAAAACTTACCCATTATATTACTGAATAGTAATTTCTTTGCTGGTAACTTTAGCGGCTTCTTTTTTAGGTAAGTTTAATTTTAAAATTCCGTTTTCATATTTAGCTTCTATAGCCCCGGATTCAATTTTTTCATCCAGGGTAAAGCTGCGTTTAAATGCTTTGTTGCTGAATTCATTCCTGATTATTTTTTCACTCCCGGTTTTCGAAGCTACTTTTTTATCGGCGCTGATCGTCAATAAATTCGCATCTAATTTAATATTAAAATCAGCCTTTTCCAAGCCTGGCACAGCTACTTCCAATTGATAAGCGTTTGTATTTTCAACAATATTTACAGGTGGAAAGCTAAAAACATCTTCCCTGAAAGTTTTACCAAAGGTTGTAGGTAAATCATTAAAAATGTCATTCATTAAACCATCAAATGTTTTTGTAACCGGGTTGTTTACTTTTACGAGTGTCATAGTGATTATTTTTTTTTGATTTAAAATTTTTTATTTCACTTAGCCTTTTCAAATACTATTCCAACGCATTTTCCAGCAATTTTTGGCTAATTATAAAATAAAAATAGACAAAATGGCTCATAACGGTCTTTTTATGCGCCGTAATGGCATCTATTAGCTAAAGTTTTCATTTTTTTAAACACAATGGAATTCTTAAATGTGTAATTCAATTCAAGTGTGTAAATTTGTATTTCCAATTAAAAACGATAACATATGTATCCAGCAGAAATTGTAATACCAATGAAAGAAGAGTTAACGGAAAACGGCTTTGCCGAAATGTTGACTGCAACAGATGTAGAAGAAAAAATAACGGACGAGGGTACCACATTGGTGGTGATTAATTCGGTATGTGGTTGCAGCGCAGGTACTGCAAGGCCAGGCGTATTAATGGCTGTGCATAACAGCGCAAAGAAGCCCGATCATTTAGCAACCAGTTTTGCCGGATTTGATGTAGATGCCGTTAAGAAAATAAGAGAGCATCTTTTACCATATCCTCCTTCTTCACCTTCTATCGCATTATTTAAAAATGGCCAGTTGGTGCATTTTATAGAAAGGCACAATATTGAAGGGCGCAGCGCCCAAATGATTGCCGAAAACCTGATAGGTGCATTTGAACAACATTGCAATTAAGCGTAATTTTTTTTCGATGGGTTAGTAATTAAATCCTGTAGTTATCTGCTACAGGATTTTTTTTCTTAGGTTAAATTTGTTTGAATTTTACTATGTTTTTAAATTAAATACCTTATGCTTGGTTTCAGCAATACATAACACGCCTGCTATACTGCACAAGAGGTAAAAAAGTAATTTTTATTTTTTTAAGAAACCGGCTGAAGTGCTAAGATTTAGCATTACTGTCTGATTGGCCCGGTTAGCAAGGTTCGTGTTAGAATATCCCGATAGCGCAGCGTACCGGGACATTCTTCTATACAATCATATCTTTTTTGTCCGGGTTAAGAAGCTATGTGGGTCATCGTTGCATCGCCCTCGTGTACCGCATACCATTGGGGAACTTTACCCACGTTTTAATTAATGATACTTTATTGCTGTTACGCATGCCTTGTACTTAATTACGTAACAGAAAGTAACTATTTTATCCCTTGAAAAGTATAAATACGGCGGCTTTTTACAGATTATTCGGATGCATTATAAATTTTCGCTTCACTTGTCAAGGCTGTGGACGGTGTTCCAACGGCCAGCGAAAATTTGAATTGCACCCGATTAATCAAACCAAATTTTTCAATCGGGATATTTGAATATCTTGCAGCTCACAAATTTTAATTTTCATAATAATGTATCCCAATTTATATTACGTTTTTAAAGACTGGTTTGGTGTTGAGTGGGAAGTACTTAAGATTTTAAACACTTTTGGTTTAATGGTTGCCATGGGTTTCGTTGTTGCAGCCATTGTAATTGCCAGTGAGCTAAAACGCAAGGAGAAACAAGGCCTGTTATTTCCAAGGGAAGAAATTATTACAGTGGGTAAATCAGCTACGCTTGTAGATTTACTTGTAAACTTTATAGTCGGATTTATTTTTGGATTTAAATTATTCGGGTTCATTTTTAATAAACCTGCTGATATTAGCCCTCAAGCCTATATTTTTTCCGCTGAGGGAAGTATTGCGGGAGGTTTGGTACTGGCGATTGTTTTATCAGGATTGAAATGGTACGACAAGAACAAGCAAAAATTGAAAGTTCCTGAGCAAAGAAGTATCCGCATTTGGCCACATGACAGGGTAGGTGATATCGTTATCATATCATTGGTATTTGGTATTTTAGGAGCCAAGCTTTTTGATAACCTCGAAAATTGGGATGATTTTATACAACATCCCTTCGAAAGAATCTTTTCCGCCGGCGGATTGACTTTTTATGGCGGATTGATAGCTGCCGGCATTGCCATTTGTGTTTATGCCGCTAAAAAAGGAATCAAATTAATTCATCTCATAGATGCTATTACTATTGCCATGTTGCTTGCCTACGCAGTTGGCCGCATAGGTTGCCAGGTTTCGGGTGATGGGGATTGGGGAATTTATAACAGCGCTTACATTACAAATGCAAATGGTAAGGTGGAAGAGGCTAAAGCCGGGGATTTTCAGGTACAATTGGAGAAGCATAAAACCTATTTTTTGGAAGGAACAGTTTTAGATTCCGGCAAAACTGCCCCAACATTTGTTACGGATAGAAAAAGTACCAGCCTGGAAACTGTACCACATAAATACGTAAAAGCTCTTTCCTTTATGCCCGATTGGATGGTTGCTTACAACTACCCGCAAAACGTAAATAATGATGGAATAATTATTCCAGGTATTTACGATGATCATAACAGGGTTCTCCCTCAGCCTGTTTTTCCTACCCCTTTTTACGAAACAGTTATTTGTACTTTATTGTTTTTAATTCTTTGGGCATTTAGAAAACGAATAATGGTTGCTGGTACTATTTCAGGTATTTACTTCATTTTAAATGGATTAGAACGTTTTCTTATCGAAAAAATACGGGTAAATAATCAATATCACTTTTTAGGGTTACATCCAAGCCAAGCTGAGATCATTTCATTTTTTCTCATTTTAACAGGCGTCTTCATTATAGTAATCGTACAGGTAAAGTCATACAGGAAGAATTAATCACACACCCATTTTCCACTTATATCAAGTCGTATTAGAAATTTAACTTTCTAATTCCAGGGGCGTATTGGCTAATATACAATTACCAATCATCCTTAATAAATAGCCGTCTGTGTAAACCAATGTTCCTTGCTATACAAAGTACCTACTTTTGTTATGTACAATTCAAAACAAAGTATAAAGTATAACCATGAAACATTTATTAAACCTGCTGACTGCTATGAGTATAAGCCTTGCCGGCCTCGCCCAGAATATCGGTAAAGTATCCGGGTTAATTAAAGATGGTGGTAATCAAAAAATTATAGATGCCGCTACTATATCTTTATTAAAAGGTAAAGACAGCAGCATATCGAAAGTCGCGATTACCGATAAAGAAGGCAATTTCATTTTTGAAAATGTAAAAGCAGGCACTTACCTCGTACTGGCAACTTCAATTGGCCACAGCAAAGTTTACAGCAAATCCTTTTCAATTTCTCCTAATCAAAATGTTTTTAACGTAGGTGTTTTGCAGCTTGTTCCGGTTGATAATAATTTGAAGGAGGTAACTGTTACTTCAAAAAAGCAATTAATAGAGCGTAAAATTGATAAAACGATTATTAATGTGGATGCGGCAATCAGCAATGAAGGCTCCACTGCAATGGAAGTGCTGGAGAAAAGCCCCGGTGTTACAGTGGATAAAGACGGCAATATAAGCCTGAAGGGTAAACAGGGGGTAATGATCATGCTGGATGGCAAGCCTTCCTATCTTACCGGGCCGGAGTTGGCCAACCTTTTAAGATCCATGCCCTCCAATAATCTTGACCAGATAGAAATAATGACCAACCCTTCCGCAAAATACGATGCGGCTGGTAATTCAGGAATCATCAACATCAAAACAAAAAAGAACAAGCAAAAGGGATTTAATGGAAGTGTAAATCTTGCTTATGGCCAGGGCGTATATGAAAAGACGAACAACAGCCTTAACCTGAATTACCGCAATGGGAAATTCAATGTATTTGCAAACCTGAGCGGTAATTACAGGGAAAATTTTAACAATATTGATATTAAGCGCAAGTACAAAAACGCGGATAAATCGCTCAATGCGGTATTTGAACAAACCGCCAATGAGATGAGGTTCAATAATAATTACAATGCCAAAATTGGGGCTGATTTTTACGCCGGCAAAAAAACAACTGTTGGAATTGTATTGACTGGTTTTACCACT
>JANOTW010000912.1:0-2752 GCA_031416575.1 Ferruginibacter sp. | reverse complement strand
AAGCGTTGATGAGTTCTGTCAGTATATGGGTTTACAAACTGAAGTTGTTATAAAACAACTAAGGTAGTTAACCCCTAAAAATCGTTGTAAGCTATGATCAGGCTTTCAACTCTCTAAACTCAATTTTTTGTTTTCTCTTACTTAATTCTTGTTATCTTTTCTTGTACAATTATATGGTCGCATTTTTGGTCGCAAAACAAAAAAGCAGTTACGATAAAATCATAACTGCTTCATTATTAAGTGGGAGTTGACGGGGTCGAACCGCCGACCCTCTGCTTGTAAGGCAGATGCTCTAAACCAACTGAGCTAAACTCCCTTTTTTTTATTTGGACTGCAAAGATAGGGGGTAAATTATTGATGCAAAATTTTTTATGGATTATTTCCGCGATTCCTGAAATAAAATTTCATTCCCTTCTTTAAATCGTTATTGCCAGGAACACTTGTTTTAACTCTAATCATAAAAACACCTGAATTGTTTTTTCAACGATGAATTAGGTGGAAGCATGGTAGCTTTCTTATATATTTTGCAACAATTACGATAATTGCCCCGCTCTTCTCGCTGATGGGGCCTTTACAAAATCTCCCGGATATTTTTTAATGTACCTCCATAAGATACCCGCAAATTCCGTGTAATCCCTCAAATGTATTCCACGGCTTTTCACCGCTACAATAAATGCCAGTCCAAAGCTAACGGCGAAATTTAAAAAACCGATGCCTGCCACACCAAATACAGTGTACCAGATTTCCTTTGCACTTACCTGGTGATCTAATCCAAAAAAACCGATCGCTGTATTGGCCGCTGAGATAGTGATATGACGGATATCAAATGGAACCCCAAAAGTTTTTCCAAAAAAACCAGCCATACCCAAAAAGAAACCTAAGGAAATATTTCCTATCAATGACCCTAAATTATTTTCCAAATAATGAATGATCTTGTAACGGCGTTTTTCACTGAAGTTATTTTTAAAGGAAGATAGATTGCGTAAGCGATCAGCAATTTTACCATACACCACATAATTTTCAACATACCCGGCAATCAATCCACTCAGGAATAAAAAGAACCCTGTAAAGCAGGCATAAAGCAACGCCAGTGAGTGAAAGGGCTGCTGATCGGTCAATAATTTTTGCGCTGCTTCACCCGAAGCGATCATCGTTCCGGTAGATCTAAAAAAAAGCCAGGCCAGTAAATACGTTAAAGGAAAAACCACTATTAAATTGCCGGTAAAAGAAGCTAATTGCGTCCTGCTTACTTTTGCAACCGTAATGGCCAGGTTTCTCAGGTCCGGCTCTTCACCTACTTTTTGCACATCAAAAGAACTGGCCACATTATTAGCCGTGTAGGCCGGTTGCTTGGTAGCTAAGGTACTCCCTGTGTCTTGTATTAATATAAAGCCAATGGAATAATTGGTGCTATACAAAAAGCCCTGCCAAAATGGGGCCACTGTCATTTTAGCCAACAAATTCTTAATGATCCCTATAAAAGAAATGATGATTCCCCCACCCATGGCACTTTGAAACATCCGCCAGAATTCTTTTCGGGTAGTAGTGATAAACTTCTCGCCTGTTCTCCCCCCATGTTCCGCAATCTGATAGGCCAGGTAACTGGTATTCTCGCTCATTAATTCCTTAATGGAATTTTTACGGTTTTCGTTGTGGACCACCGTTTTAAAATAATCCACAAAACGCCCGGTGTCAAAATTACTATCCATATCCAGCACATCCAGTATAATGAACTGCCTGTCTATCTGTTGCTTCAAACGGGTAATAATATAAGTTTGGGCCAAACTGGTACCATATATTATTCGTTGATCCTTTATCCATTGAATACTTTGATTACAGTTATGCAATGCCTCGGTGATATTGGCAAGCAGTATCCTTTGTGAAAATTCATCCAGTCCCGATTTACTCCGGAAAAGGTATTCATTCACCAACCTGTTCTGTTCCAAAAATGGAAAGACGGCATCACCAGGATTTTCGTACCGTTGGGTGATTTCCTTTTCCAAACCCAATGTGGTAATACGGTAGCTCAGCAATTGTAAAGCCTGCTTCAACTGCCCAATCAGCTTTGGCTCGGTTAAATTAATTTGTATCCCCATTCCTTCAAAAAACTGTTTCCATAATTCCTTATCAATCCCCTCCACCCAAATATGATCCGTCTTTTTATAAAAGACCTTATTGATCACAAATAGAAAATTATCCGGAGCCTGCAATTCGGGCAGTATTTTGTGTTTTATTTTACTCATTAACTCCTGCACCAATCCGCGGCTGCTCACAATACCGTTTTCTGTCAGCGCAATTACGATATTCGTTCTTAAAAACTGGTAAAGCAGCGCCTTTCGTAAACCAAAAAGGGATGTCCTGTCCTGGCTTACATGGTACAACAATGCCTTAAACCGAAGCTCCGCCTGTTCGGTATCTTTCGCATTATCAGGGCGAATCTTATCAATCAGCTCAACTAAAAAATCAAGGCTTCGGTTAGGGGAATGTAGCGGTAATACAACAGCCTGCTGCTTTCCGGGCGGCTTTTGTTTGGGTATCTCCTTCTTTTTTTTGTTTATTCGCAGCATGTTGGCAGGGGTACTATGATTGCTTTAACGTTAAACCGTCACTTTTAATATACTCATGACAATGAGATTGTTTAAAATGTTGCTTTTCATTCGGGTACAATTCAAATTTTCGCTGGCTGGTGTCCCACCGGCCACAGCCTTGATAAGTGGGGCGAAAATTTGAAATGCACCCTTTCATTTCTTTT
>JANOTW010000911.1:0-6123 GCA_031416575.1 Ferruginibacter sp. | reverse complement strand
CAATGGTATGCGGTACAAGAGGGCGTCCCGATACGCATACGCTATCGGGATTATCAACGCAACGATGTTGAGCAATGAAATATAGCTTGGACAAAAAACTGTATTTCGAAATCCCGACCTGGGCCGATCTTTCGGCATTTTTTTCGGGAATGCCATGAAAAACAGATGTTTGTCAAAAAAGTAATTCAGTTTTTAATACCAATAATTTAATTACTCATGAGCGACAATCCCCTGCAATGCCCTGGTTATTTTTTCAACCGTTTCTTCATCACTTAAATCCTGCGGGATAAATTTTTCCCCAATCACTTTCTCATATAATTCAATATAACGGTTACCGATAGTGTTGATCCATTCATCACTCATTTCGGGAACTGTTTGTCCTTCCTTTCCCATAAAATTATTTTCTATCAGCCATTCCCGTACAAATTCCTTGCTTAGTTGTTTTTGTTTTTCGCCGGCCGCCTGTCTTTCTTCAAATCCCTCCGCATAAAAATACCTTGAGCTATCCGGCGTATGTATTTCGTCCATCAAATAAATAGTATCGCCAATTTTTCCAAATTCGTATTTCGTATCCACCAATATCAATCCCTGGCTGGCCGCTAATTGTTTTCCCCTTTCAAAAAGTGAACGGGAATATTTTTCAATTACCCCATAATCGGTTTCATTTACAATGCCTTTTTGTAGAATGCCCTCACGGCTTATATCTTCATCATGCCCTATATCCGCTTTGGTAGTAGGCGTAATGATGGGTTCCTGAAAAAAATCATTTTCCATCAATCCATCCGGCATTATTACACCACACAATTCCCTTTTACCGGTTTGATAAGTTCTCCAGGCATGTCCTGTTAAATTACCCCTGATGACCATTTCTACTTTAAAGGGAATACATTTTTTACCCACTGCACTATTTGGGGTAGGCGTTGTAATTAACCAGTTAGGGCAAATATCGGCTGTAGCTACCAGCATATATGCAGCTATTTGATTTAAAACCTGTCCTTTATATGGAATAGGCTTAGGCAAAATAACATCAAATGCGGAAATGCGGTTGCTGGCTACCATCACCAGCCATTTATCGGAAATGGTGTAAACATCCCTTACTTTGCCACTGTAAAAATTGGTTTGCCCGGGGAATTGAAAATTTGCCATAACGCTAAATTAAAGGCATACATTTTATCCACCCAATTTAATACGGCAAAAGATTTCAAGGCACGATTAAAAATAAAACCCTTATAAAAAATAACATTGCTTATTTTGCTCTAAATTTTAAACCTAAATAAACCAACATGAGAAAAACTGCGAGCTTTTTGATAGCATTGTTTTTGGCAAACCTCCTAACAATTGCCGCCTTTGCGCAAAGCGCTACCATCATTGGTAATATCGTTAACAGCGTTACCAACGAAAGTGTTTCGGCGGTATCTATTACAGTAAAAGGTTCCCCCGCCGGTACTTTTACCGATGATAAAGGGCACTTTAAGATCTCCGTTAATCAAAATTTACCGGTTACTTTATTAATATCCTCCGTGGGGTACGCTTTACAGGAAGTAATAGTGAATAATACTTCGAACCTTTTAACCGTACAATTTGTACCAACAAATTCATTGGGGCAGGAAGTTGTAGTATCCGCATCAAGGGTTTCTCAAAGTATAATGGAATCGCCTGTGTCTGTTGAAAGGGTAAGTGCGGCGAATATCCGCAATGCCCCCGCGGCAAATTTTTACGATATTGTAATGACTTTAAAAGGTGTGGATGTTACTACTTCTTCATTAACATTTAAAACACCCACCACCCGGGGTTTTAACGGCAGCGGTAATACCAGGTTCAATCAATTGGTTGACGGTATGGATAACCAGGCGCCTGGCCTGAACTTTTCGGTGGGCGCCATAATTGGTTTAAGTGAACTGGATGTTGATAATATAGAATTATTATCCGGCGCTTCTTCCGCATTGTACGGCCCCGGAGGTATGAATGGGACTTTACTGATGACCAGTAAAAACCCATTCAAATACCAGGGTTTTTCTTTTTTGGTAAAAGAAGGTATTATGCATACTGATGGCAGGCAAAGGGGCGTGTCACCTTATCACAACTGGAACCTGAGATGGGGCCATAAAGTTTCCGAGAAATTCGCTTTTAAGATAAATGCGGAATTAATACAGGCTAAAGACTGGATTGGTACCGATAACAGGAACTACAGCAGGAGCGGCACAACGGGAAATGTAATTGCCGGCGATAGAAAAACTGATCCTAATTATGATGGTGTGAATGTGTATGGTGATGAAACTACTGTTGACATTCGCGCTGTATTTAACAGCATAGCGGCAAGTTTGCCTGGTGCGGCAAATTTTCTTGCCGCTAACAATTTGCTTTCTTCCCCCCAAAACGTTTCCCGTACCGGATATACTGAAAAAGAATTAATAAATCCCAACACCATCAATTTTAAGCTGGCAGGCTCCCTTCATTATAAATTATCGCAAAATACCGAAGCTGTGTTAGCAGGTTATTGGGGTACAGGTAATACCATCTATACCGGTAGCGACAGGTATTCCCTTAAAGATTTCAAGATGGGCCAGTATAAATTTGAATTAAATAATAAAAACTGGTCTTTAAGGGCATATACCACGCAGGAAAATGCCGGTGAATCTTATAATACTACGGCAACTACCAGGTTATTTAACGAAACATGGAAACCATCAACTGCTTGGTACCCGCAATACGCTTTCCAGTATTTAAGCGGCAGAATGAACGGTATGACGGATTATGATGCACACCAGCTTGCAAGGGGTGTAGCGGATGTGGGAAGGCCTGCCGCTAACAGCCCTGTATTAAAAGCTTCCTACGATGCGATCCGTAAAACACCCATTTCTAAAAATGGGGGCTTGCTTTTGGACAGGTCTGACCTATATAGTTATGAAGGGAATTATAATTTTACTCATTTAACCAAGGATTTTGCGGATATACTGGTAGGTGTTAATTATAGAAGATTTGTATTGAATTCCCAGGGAACTTTGTTCGCAGATTCAACCGGCACAATCAGTACATCGGAATATGGCGGTTATATTCAGGCGACAAAGCAAATTATAAGCCGCGTTAAATTAACCGCTTCAGGCAGGTATGACAAGAATCAAAATTTTAAAGGAAGGTTTACCCCAAGGTTTACGGCATTGGTTAAATTAAAAGAGAATAATAATTTACGTTTATCCTATCAAACCGCTTACAGGTTTCCCAGCAACCAATCGCAATGGATCAATTTGCAGGTGGGCAGCACCCGGTTGGTAGGAAGCAATGCCTCCTTTGCAACTTATTTAAACTATGCGGGTAATCCTTTATATACCGCAACCAGTGTGTTGGGTACCGGAAGCCCGCAAATTTTTATACCAAATGTTGCGAAGCCGGAGTCTGTTAATTCATTCGAAGCGGGTTATAAAGGGTTGTATATGCAAAGTAAATTATTGGTGGATGTATATGCTTATTATGGCCAATACACTGATTTTCTCGGCAGGGTAAATACCATTCAAACTACTACGGGTGTTGCAGCCGATATTAAGGATGCTTCCAAAAGAAGAAACATTTCTGTTCCTGTAAACACTACCGATAAAGTAAAAACCCAGGGTTTTGGGCTTAGTATCGATTACAGGTTGCCTTTAAACTTTACTTTGGGCGGTAACATTGCATCCGATGTTTTAAAAAATGTGCCAACGGATTTTGTCGCTTACTTTAATGCGCCAAAATATAAAACCAACCTGAACTTTGGTAATCTTGGTTTTGGCCCTCAAAAACGCCTGGGGTTTAATGTGGCATACAGGTGGCAGCAGGGATATTATTTCCAGGGCGATTTTGCCAATGGCAATTTACCGGATGTACATACACTGGATGCACAGGTGAGTTTAAAAATCCCTAAAACAAAATCCATCCTGAAGTTTGGAGCGAACAACTTGTTAAACCAATATTATTATAATGCTATTGGCAACTCGCAAATAGGTGGTTTATACTATCTGAGTTATGGATATAATGTTTATTGATATTAATGGCTAAACCCATCCGGTAGCTATCGGATAAAAATTAAAAACTTACTATAATGATAAAAATAAATAATAAATTAAAGGCTGCATACTTTGTGATTTTCAGCGGTATTTTATTGCTGACATCCTGTAATAAAGAGTTGGAACAATTAGCCATAATTCCCACCCCAACCTACCCAACCGGAAGCGGTATTGCAGGTGCGATAGCTGCAAACCCCAACGATAGTTTGTATAACAGGCTGTTAATAAAATCCGGTTTGGCTGCTACGTTAAATAATAACGCAAACAGCTACACCATGTTTATCCCGGATAATGCCGGGATGAGGATTTTTATTACCGCAATTTCCGGTGGCGCCGTTCCTCCAACTGCACCCGATGCTGTGTTTTCCGGCTTTATTTCCGCAAATATCCCTGCTGCAACCGCTGCCGGTATTGTTAGCTATAATACCGTTGGGCAAAGGTTTCTTTCAGGTTCTTTCCCAACTACTTTTCCAAACTATCCTTTACCTACATTGATAATACTCGATCCTAATCTACCTTTTGTAAGAATGCCTATATTCCCGTCTAAAAGGGCAGCCTTTTCTTACGTTAATAACATTCCCCTCACGGCGGTTGACCAGGCTGCAAGCAATGGGATCATACATCATACTTTTACGATTGTTGCCCCACCTACCGCCACTTTAAAAACCATGATAGCCGCAGTACCAACTTTGTCCTACTTCAGAGCCGCGATCGCCCGTGGAGACAGTGGTTCCGTAGGATTATCAAGGTTTGATTCCTTATTGAATTATGGCGTTACCAATATGACGGTGCTTGCGCCTAATGACGCTGCAATGCAACCTGTTTTATTTGGTTCTATTTACGGGGCGTTACTTGCCATGGGTGTACCGGCGGCTACAGCAGCAGCTCAGGCTACAGCTTTGTCAGCTACACCCGGAGGTTTTAATTTGTTGCCTGTGGCATCAGTAAGGGGTATCGCCGCATATCATATTTTAGCTTCTTTAACCACCAGTACAACTACACCATTTCAGCCCAATATCAGGGCATTTTCCGTAAACTTTCCAGCTACCCCGGGTTTTTTTGTAAAAACATTGGTTAACGGGGCAGTTGCTGTTCACCCTGGTATAATGGCGCAGGCAACTTTTACAGGGCCTGCGGTAACTACTTTAAGATTCACTGGTTTGGGTACATTCCCACCGGGGGGAGCGCCTTATAGTGGCACGGCAGCTACTGCGGTTACAATGGACAGGCATGCGGTAAATGGAGTATTTCATATCATTAACGGCGTTTTATTACCTCAATAAAATTGGCTTAAAATACAAAAGGGAACGGGCTTCATTATGAGGTCCGTTCTTTTTTTTTAATCAGTGATATCCGGGCGACAATTTTAGGTTGTACCTTTAATAAAAATAATTTTATGGGTTTAGTATATGCGGAAATCGAATTAATAAACGGGGGCGACTTAGAAATGGCCAGACGGCACATTATTGGTGAAGAAGAAATTAGAAAGATGCCTTTAAATATTCTGGTTGACACAGGAGCATATTATTTATGTATAAATGAAACCATACAGGAACAATTAGGCCTGTCATTTATAGAAAAACGGAAAGGGCAATTAGCAGACGGGAGTGTAATAGAATATGACGTAGTTGGGCCCGTAGAAATTAAATTTAAGAACCGAAGATGTAACGTGGATGCAATGGTTTTAAAAGGTGATAACGAACCCTTATTAGGAGCAATTCCTTTAGAAGATATGGATGTATTAATTCATCCTTTGCGGCAAGAACTGATCGTAAACCCCGACCATCCTTATTTTGCGCAAATGAAAATGAAATAATCTTACACATTAGTGCTTTACATAACCGTTTTTAACAATATATTTTTTCTTTCGGTTCATACTTTATGCACTTAAATATCAACATTATATTGGTATTAGATTGCTTAATATGGAATGTAATAACTCGATTTGCTCATCTGCCCCCGAAAGAATAAATTTGCACATTATTAAAAATCAACGTCAATAAATTATATGGGTCCCCGGCCGGTTCATATTAACCAATAAACCATCAAAGCACATGCGACAAATTGCGTTTAGAGAAGCTTTAAG
>JANOTW010000910.1:0-1827 GCA_031416575.1 Ferruginibacter sp. | reverse complement strand
TTAACCACTACCAATGGCACCCGGCTATTGCATATAGCTTTGGAGAAAGGTGCTAAAGAAATTATAACCGGGTCTTTCCCCAACCTATCGGCAGTATGCGATCACCTGGCAGAGATGAAACAAAATGTGATACTGGGTTGTGCCGCCTGGAAAGACAGGGTGAATATAGAGGACATGTTGTTTGCCGGCGCTGTTATTTCTACTATTGGTCAGCATTTTTCCATCAACTGCGATTCGTCTCATATAGCCGAAACAATGAATCAAAATGCAAAGGACGACCTGTTTGCTTTTATGAAAAAAAATGAAGCGTCACATTATCACCGGTTGATGAACTTTGGACATGAAAAAGATATACGGTATTGTCTTACCAATGATGGGGCTAATGTATTGCCTGTTTATAGAGAAGGAAAGTTGGAAGTCAAATAGAATTATTAAAATATGAAGATGACTCTGCTATTGGCTTCAATTTTTTTTTTGACTAACTGCATTGCTACTATCATCGTCTGGTGTGTCACTCCCTTGTACGTTCGGTAATTCTATTCGGCATTTTGCAATTGGTTGAAATTTTTCTTTTACACACTAAACGACGAAGATTTTAATAGTTAAATACAAAAAGAATCTTCGAAAAACAAGGGTTCACGCAGAACGGGACAAATAGTGTTTTAGTTGCAGTGGTCGTCAATTCGGCTTTTTGCATAGTCAGCTCCTAATTCCTTTGCATTATTCCAATCTTCACAAGCACCTTTTTTGTCGTCTTTATTAAATTTTGAGTTTCCCCGATTAAAATAAGCCATTGCATTTTTAGGGTCTAATATAATTGCTTTACTATAGTCTTTAATAGCTTCATCATATTCTTCGGCTTCATCTTTGTTTGCAGCCCTATTAACTATTGCATCAATAAAGTTCGGCGCTAATTCAATTGCTTTATCATAATCTCGTCTCGCAGCTTTCCATGTATGAAGTTCATCTTTTGCTATTGCTCTTGAATACCACGAGTTGGGGTCTTTGGGATTTATTTTAATGGCGGTAGAGAAATGAATTATTGCCATTCCTAAATTTCGTTTGTTATATGCTTCCATTGCAAGTTCAAAATAATGGTCGTCAAGGGTTGTGTCAATTTTAGGAAAGTCCTGTTTTTTAGAATCAGCCATTGCTCCATAGCCGTCAAGTTTACAATCAAATTCATACCCCTTAAAGTATAAGTCAAGTACCCAATACTTCAAATTGTTTTCGTCAACTGGAAATTCTGTTGCGTCACCGGTTAACTCCCAATATCCTTGTTCCTTTTTTGTCTCACTAATTTTATAACCATAGTTTGTAGAAAGGAAATGCCCTAATGAGTCCAGTTTATTTTTGCTATCCGAAATGTAAATAAAATCATAAGTAGCAAGAGCATAATCTTTTATTCCGCTTTTCTTTCTTCGCTCATAAACGTCGGAGGCCAAAACCATTTCTTTACCGAAGTTGTCATTAAATTGCTCTTGGGTAAAGTATCTATTTTCCATTTTTGTCTTATGTTTTTTGTCCACCGACGGACTTGAACAATATGAGAATGTAATTGTAAGGTAAATTATGAATAGAAGTCTGATCATAGAATGAAATACAGCCCAGTGCCAGCCGAAATTTAGAAGTATGTTAAGTTCAAGTACTGACCAAAAAAATCCCCAAAGATACTTCCTTTATTCAGCCCAAATGTGCCCCAAAAATTATTTATTATTTCTTTTTTTTATAAGGAAATCCGGCTTACATTTTTTTACATTTGCCGATTAACCTTTTTTGAAAAAAGACAATTTTGTAATTGACAACCGGCAACTATTGATCTGATGA
>JANOTW010000909.1:0-12407 GCA_031416575.1 Ferruginibacter sp. | reverse complement strand
GGTAAGCCACCAATCATACCTGAAAGCATATTTCCCAATCCCTGTGCTTTTAATTCCCTGTTGGTTGGCGTAACTCTTTTTTGTGGGTCCATTTTATCGGTAGCTTCAACACATAGTAGTGTTTCTAAACTTGCAACAATTGCCAGTACAACAGCCACTTCCCAAACTTTAAAAGTTGTTATTGCAGAAAAATCGGGGAACGTAAAAAAGCTGAAAAACTCCGTTAAATTATTTGCTACCGGAAGCCTTACTACCTGGTCTTCTGCCAGGCTAAAATTTAATGTTCCACTTTTGTAAAGATTGAACATAACAATACCAAGAACTACAACCACAAGAGGTCCGTTTATCATCCCGAAAATTTTGTGCTTTTTTGTTAATACCTTATCCCATAATATCAGGATGGCTATTGATATGGCAGCTATTAATAAGGCTCCGGGAGTTATCACATCAAAAGCTGATACAATGGATGATAAAGTGTTTTCACCACCTGTTTGAAAAAAGGCATCATCTCCCTCTGCATCCTTATCATATCCAAGTGCATGAGGTATCTGTTTCAAAATGATCAATAATCCAATACCGGTAAGCATTCCTTTAATTACAGAAGAAGGAAAGAAGTAGGCAATAAAGCCTGCTTTGGCAAAGCCCATAATAAGCTGTAAAATTCCTGCCAGCACAACGGCCAATAAAAATACAGGCCAGGAACCAAGTGCTGCGATGGAGGTTAATACAATGACAGCTAACCCGGCTGCAGGGCCGCTAACTCCCAAGGGAGAGCCGCTGGCAATCCCCACTACAATACCGCCGACAATACCTGCAATAATTCCTGCAAATAATGGTGCCCCGGATGCTAAGGCTATGCCCAGGCATAAAGGGACGGCTACAAAAAAAACGACAATACTTGCTGGCAGGTCGCTTTTAAATTCTTTAAACATGTTTTTTACTTCCATAATCAGTTGCTTTTAAGTTTAATGTAGTGAAGATAGTAGTTATATTTTAAATAATAGTATTACTATCTAAATAAATTGTAAAACTTTTAACTATTTTTGCAAATCAATTGAGTGGTTCTTTTTAAAACAGCTACAGAACAGCTTGAATAAATACATGGAAACTAACCAAATAGTGAACAAATGGAATTACAGTTACAGATAAAAATGAATGAAAAGTTGTTTCTCAGGAACCCGGAGCAAACCGAATTGGGAAAAAAAATCATTCTGCACAGCATACAGTTGATTTATAAAAACGGGTTTGAATCATTTACCTTCAAAAAGCTGGCGGAAGATATTGGAACAACCGAGGCGGGTATTTACCGCTATTTTGAAAATAAGCACCGCTTACTTATTTATATTACAGCCTGGTATTGGAGCTGGCTTGAATACAGGGTTGTTTTACATACAACTAATATTAAAAACCCTATGGTTAAACTTAAAAGAGTGATTCAGTTATTAGCTACAAAAGTGGAGGATGATATTAAAACAAGTTATGTTGATGAAAGTGTACTTCACAAGATTATCATTGCAGAAGGTTCTAAAGCTTATTTAACCAAGCATGTTTCCGAAGATAATAAAGACCAACTGTTTAAACCATACAAAGACCTTTGTGCAAAAATTGGCGATATTATCCTGGAGTGTAACCCTAAATACAAGTATCCAAAATCTTTATCAAGTACCATTATTGAAATGGCGCATTTTCAAAATTTTTTTATGAACAATCTACCTTCGCTTACCGACTTTGGGAAAAATAAGGATGAGTCAAAGATTGTTTTGTTTCTGGAAGATTTGGTGTTTAGCAGTATCAATAAAGTATAATTTTTTTACCTGGGCGATTATACTGCGCAAGGGTTAAAAAAGTGAGTTACAGTTTTTTTATCCCAACAAAGAAGCAGCTATGTGGATCATCGTTGCATCGCCCTCTTGTACTGAATACCATTGGGGATCTTTAATTGTGTTATAAATTAAAATACCGTTGATTTTTAAGATTATCAGACAAATTAAATTCACTGTTTTACCCCTTGCGCAGTATAGTATTAATAGGTGTGGCTCGAAAGGTATAGTCGGATTATCAAATCAACCAATTCATTTTTTGGGTGCATTTCAAATTTTCGCTTCACTTTTTTTGGGTGCATCCCAAATTGTCGCTGGCTGGTGTATCCACCAGCCAGCGAAGACCGCCGTGGTCGGTGTCCTCACCGAACACATCTACGAAAGGGAAGCGACAATTTGGGATGCACCCTATTTTTTCAGATAACCTGGCATTAAAATGTAAGATATTTGCTTTGCAAAAAACTAACATTATGATCCGGTTGGCAACTCCGCACGATTTCAATTTTATTTACGCTCTCTACATGCACCCGCAGGTGAACCCGTTTTTATTGTATGAACCGATGAATGCGGAAAGCTTTCTGCCCATCTTTCAAAATTTACTTCAACAGGAGGTTAAATACATTTACAGCACCAATACTGAAAGTATTGGCATGTTTAAATTAATACCACTTCAGCATCGCAACCAGCACATTGTTTATCTTGGCGGATTGGCTGTACATCCTGCATTTTCAGGAAAAGGGGAGGGCGGTAAAATGTTGAAAGGCATTCTTGTATTGGCAAAGCAAAGAGGATTTTTACGGATAGAGCTAAGTGTTGCGGTTACAAACGAAAAGGCAATTCAGCTATATGCAAAAATGGGATTTCAGAATGAAGGCGTGTTTGGAAAATATACCTATCTTAAAAGTGAGCAAAGATTTGTTGACGAAATTTTGATGTCGTTTTTATTTTAACTTTTTGGCCGCCTTTTTGTTAACTTCAAAATAAACAAAATCGTATGGCCCTCAAAATCAGTTTTAAAGGAATGCTTGAAGTATTTAAAAATTCTTTTATAGGCTTTGACGAAGATAAAGTAACCAAGCTAAGCGGTTCATTGGCGTATTACACGGTTTTTTCCATGGCGCCTTTGCTGATCGTGATCATTTCTTTATTGGGTTTGTTTTTGGGTAAAGAAGCCATTGAAGGAAAAGTTTATGATCAAATGGCTGGGTTTATAGGGGATGATACTGCGGAACAATTACAACAAATGATTAAAAATGCATCGCTGGAAGGTAAAAGTAAACTTGCCGCCATTATTGGTGGAATTACCTTGCTGATAGGCTCTACCACTGTATTTGCCGAAATACAGGATTCAATCAATAGTATCTGGGGGCTAAAGCCGAAGCCCAAAAGAGGCTGGGTAAAACTTTTACAAAACAGGTTTCTCTCTTTTTCCGTTATCGTTGGCCTGGGATTTTTATTACTGGTTTCTTTAGGTATCAGCAGCATCATTGACGGCTTTAGCGGTTATTTAAAAAACCGTTTTCCGGATATAGCCATTGTTGTATTTTATATTATCAATGTTTGCATCACCCTTGGGGTAACTACATTAATATTCGGCGTAATTTTTAAAGTGTTGCCGGATGCAACCATCAGGTGGAAGGATGTAATAGCAGGCGCACTCGCCACCGCCCTGTTGTTTATGCTGGGTAAGTTTGGAATATCATATTACATAAGTAAAAGCAATGTGGGCAGTACTTATGGCGCCGCAGGCTCCCTGGTAATTTTGATGTTGTGGATATATTATTCATCAATTATCTTATATTTCGGGGCGGAATTTACCAAAGCCTATGCGGTAAAATACGGTTCAAATATTTACCCCAATCAATATGCGGTAACTACCAAAATTGTAGAAGTGGAGACAGGAGGGCAAAGTGTGCAAACAAAGGAGAATGCCCACATAGAGGCTACTGCAAAAGTAGAAGGTGGCCAAACGGATATTGTAACAAAAACTAATTAAGGTTGTATAGTTGATATGGTTGATACGGTTGATAAGGTTGATAAAGTTGAAAAGGTAAATGCTGGTTGCAACACCCGGCCTTTCGCAGTTTAAAGTGTATGCTATTGATTTTTTTTTGTCCGGGCTTTATATCCATGAATAAACATTGTTGCATCGCCCTCGTGTACCGCATACTATTGGGGATCTTTACCTGCGTTATTTGTAGAAAAATATATGGCAGCTCACATTGACACCCATTTAAATTTCAATAAATGCGGGTCTTTTAATTTAACAGGCGGTTAAAAGCAAAATAATTTTTTTATGAAAATTAGAAACGGAATTGCTTGTTACATTATTTTAGTTTATGCTTTAACTTGTTTTTCGTGCAATGGATCCAGGCATGAAGAACCTGTGAAAGGCCCTGCCTGGTTATTAAGCGATTTTAAAATTTTTTGGAAATATTGGAATGAGGAGGTGAAATTATCAAGGGACTTTTTAGCTTACGATGAAAATGAAAAGGTAATTGGCAAGGGCATTTTTTTGGAAAAACTTCTATCAGGTGAATATCTTCCATTGCGGTTAAAATCAACCGGCCCTTTAAATTATTACAAGCTATACAAAATAAACAACCAGGCAAACGATGACATTTCAGGAACCATTAAATCCTGTGCTGGTATTTTTTTTCAAAATTATAAACTGGTAAATAAACCACTTCCCGGCTTTAGCTTTATTGATTTGAATGGCAACCTATATAACAAGGAAACCTGCAAAGAAAAAATTGTGGTGCTTAACTTTTGGTTTATACACTGTACATCCTGTGTAGCGGAAATACCTGTTCTTAATGAAATGGTTAATTCATATAAAAACCGGGATGATATTATTTTTGTAAGCCTGGCATTGGATTCCCAAACCGAACTAAAAGCCTTTTTAGAAAAAACAGCATTCAATTACGCAATAGTTCCGGATATGCAACATTACCTGAAGGATACACTCAAAATCCCTGCTTATCCAACGCATGTAATTATCAATAAAAAAGGCCTGGTTGTTAATGTACCTGAAGATTATAATGAGCTGGCTATTGAATTGAGGAAAGAGGCATTAAAGTAAAACTTTCCCTATACTATAAGCTTTTAGCTGATAGTTTATTTTGTGAAGGCTACGCCGTATTAAAAGCTCCCTGAAATTATGACACTCTAAAGCAACATAAAACAGGTATTATGTTTAGTTGATTTCAGAACGAGGTTTATAAAGTTTACAACTTTTAAAAAGGTGTAAACTTTAATTTAATAAACTGCGCCTGATGAACCGCCCGGCATAACGCAATTAAAGTTCCCCATAGGTATATAGTACAAGAGTGCGACGCAACGATGTTGCTATGAAACACTTCTGCCCGGACAAAAAAAGTTGTATGATTGTATGGGAGTTCAATTAAGATAAAAGAACAGGACAGGCAAACAATGAAGCGCCACATTACTTTTTAGCCAGGTAAATAATTTTCACACTGTTTCCTTTTTAAGTATATCCCCAATGATTTTTACCGCATGCTCTCTCGAGTTTTCTATAAACAAACTATGGGTATTCATACCGCCACAAATAACGCCTGCCAAATAAATGCCTTTTACATTTGTTTCATGTGTGCCTTCATTATAAACCGGTTTTTTTATTTCATCAGCGGAAAACTGAATACCGGATTTTTGTAAAAATGTAAGATCAGGCTGGTAACCAGTCATGGCGATCACCCAATCGTTGGCGATGGTTACTATTCCCGCCGGCGTATTAATATCAACTTCCTTTTCCCTGATTGCGGCAATGGTGGAATTAAAGTACGCCTTGATGGAACCCTCCCGGATGCGGTTCTCAATATCCGGCTTTACCCAATATTTTACACGGTCGCCTATTTCGCCATCCCTGATCACCATGGTAACTTCAGCGCCTTTTCGCCAGGTTTCCAATGCCGCATCCACGCCTGAGTTATTGGCCCCCGTAACCAATACTTTTTCAAAGGCATAAAAATGCGGGTCTTTGTAATAATGGGTAACCTTCCCTAAATTTTCACCTGGTACATTCAGCAAAAACGGAATATCGTAAAAGCCGGTAGCAATAATTATATGGGCAGTCGTATAAATTTGCCTGTGTGTTTCCACGGCAAATAAGTGGGCAAGTTCACTAATATTTGTAACCGCCTCAAACAGGTGCAGCTTTAATGAATTGGCAACCGCAACACGCCGGTAATACTCCAGTGATTCACTCCGCGTAGGTTTTATGTTGTTGCTTACAAAAGGCACCCCACCTATTTCCAATCTTTCACTGGTTGAAAAAAAGGTCATGTTAACCGGGTAATTGTAGAGTGAATTTACAAGGCAGCCTTTTTCAAGGATGATATAATTAAGCCCTTTGTTTTTTGCTTCCAGTGCACAGGCCAGGCCAATTGGGCCGCCACCAATGATAATGAGATCCAATACATCTTCCATTAATAAAATTTTTAGAATGGTTTCTTATTTTTTATGACCGGGTAGGTGGGAGGTTTTTAATAATTAATTTAATTGTGGATCAGGCGTTGTAGTTACAAAATCAATTTCACTAAAATCCTTTACCACGTTATACAATGTATCACGCTCTACAGGCCTGCGTTTCACTTGTTTTATAAGCGTAACCAATTCCTCAGTACTCATCTTTGGGGTTTGTTCTTCGCTGCCGGCCATGCTGTAAATTTTAGTAGAATCATCAATAGTGCCATCAATATCATTTACACCAAAGGCCAAACTTAACTGGGCATTCTCCCGCCCAAGCATTGGCCAGTAAGCTTTCAGGTGAGGGAAATTATCTAAGTAAATTCTTGCGATGGCATATAGCCGCATATCTTCCGTGATAGTTGACTCGGGCACATAACTCATTTCATTATCATGGTTTCTAAACTTCAATGGAATAAAGGTGTTGAACCCGCCGGTTTTATCCTGTAGTTCCCGCAGCCTTCTCATATGATCAATGCGGTGTTCATATTTTTCGATATGGCCATACAGCATCGTTGCATTGCTATGCATACCCAAGTTATGCGCTACTTCGTGTATGTGTAACCAACCCGCCGCATCTACTTTATCGGCGGCGATTTGTTCCCTTATTTCAGAGGCAAAAATTTCCGCGCCACCACCGGGCAAACTATCCAACCCTGCTTCGTGTAATCTTTTCATTCCTTCTTCGGTAGATAATTTCGCCTTGCGAAACATGTAATCCAGTTCAACAGCGGTAAAGGCTTTCACGTGAAGCGATGGCCTGTGCGCTTTTATCTTTTGCATCAGTTCAATAAAATATTCCATGTTCATTTTTGGATGCACGCCCCCCACGATATGTACTTCCGTAATGGGTTTGCCATCATAGGTTTTTACGATGTCCAGCATTTGACCGATGCTCAGTTCCCAGCCTTCTTCTTTGTGCGCATACAGGCGGGAGTAAGAACAGAATTTGCAACTGAATACACATACATTGGTAGGCTCTATATGAAAATTGCGGTTGAAGTACGTGGTATTACCATGTTTTAATTCGCGTATATAATTGGCCAATGAGCCAACAAAAGCGAGGCTTCCCTTTTCAAACAATTGCATTCCTTCTTCATCCGTTATTCTTATTTGTTGCTTTACTTTTTCAGCGATGTTTTTCAAGTCACTATCAACCGTATAATTTATTAAAGTATCAATGGAGTTGTTCATTATAATTGTTTGTGCGAAGTTAATGCAGGGATAGTTTGAAAACAAAAGGAGGGGAGTTAAGGAACCCGCCCAATACAAATGTAGATAGCCATTGAATTTCTAAACTAAACGAAATTGAATTATCCATTATTGAATTATCCATTATTCAATTATCAATTATCCATTATTCAATTATCCATTATCATTTTGTCCTATCTTTCAATTTCTAAACAACTATTTCGCTTATGCAACGATTTCAGGGACTTATAGGGGTGGTGTTGATATTGGGCATAGCCTGGTTAGTATCCAACAACAAAAAAAAGATCAATTACCGTTTGGTAGGAAGTGGCATTTTATTACAGGTCATCATCGCCATACTGATCCTGAAAGTACCACTGATAAAATCATTTTTTCAAAAAATAGGAGGTATCATTACGCATTTGGAAGCCTTTGCCAAAGAAGGGGCAGCATTTGTTTACGGCGGTTTGATGGCCGATAATTTTGCCGGAGGGTCTGTGCCATACAGGACCTCCGGCGTTTTTATTTTCGGTTTTAGCGTATTGGCTACCATCATTTTGGTATGTGTATTGGTTGCCATATTTTATCATTTCGGTATAATGCAAAGAATAGTGTCCATTGTAGCAAAAGCCATGAACCGGGTAATGAGGGTAAGTGGCGCCGAGGCATTGAGTAATGTGGCAAGCGCTTTTGTAGGACAGGTGGAAGCGCAGGTAATGATAAGGCCTTACCTAAAGGGGATGACCATGAGTGAGCTATTGGCCAGCATGAGCGGAAGCCTGGCATGTATTGCGGGTGGTATCCTTGTGGTATATGTAAGCTTTGGCGCCAAAGCTGAATACCTGCTGGCTGCAAGTTTAATGGCTGCCCCCGCCGCATTGGTGATCAGTAAAATTGTATGGCCCGAAACTGAAGAAAGTGAAACCATGGGCAAGGTGAAACTGGAAGTAAAATCTCCTTACACCAATGTGATTGATGCAGTGAGCCATGGGGCAGGTGATGGCATGAAAATCTCCATGAATGTGATTGCCATGCTGATCGGCTTTTTAGGATTAATCGCATTGATCAATTTTCTATTGGTAAAAGTGGGTATCCTCTTGCACCTTGATTTTAGTTTAACGCTGGACTGGATATTTGGTAAAATATTTTCACCAATGGCATGGGCCATGGGAGTGCCAACCGCCGATGTGTCCAATGTGGCTACCATGTTGGGAAAAAAACTGACCATTAACGAATTTGTCGCCTTTAGTGATCTTACGCAAACTATGGTACCCAACCAGGCAGGCGAAATGGTGAAGGGATATCAAAGTATTATTTCCGATAAGGCATTGCTCATCGTAAGTTTCGCAATCTGTGGGTTCGCCAATTTCAGTTCCGTTGGAATGCAGATTGGAGGTATTGGGGCGCTGGCGCCTGAAAGAAGGGCCGACCTTGCCAGGCTGGGGATGAGGGCGTTGCTTTGTGGCACGCTGGCGTCTTATTTATCCGCTACTATTGCGGGGATGTTGATGGGGTAGAGGGTGTGGTAAATAAAGTAAATAGGGTAAATAGGGTAAAACTTGAATAAGATTTTTTGTCCGGGCTGAAGTATTTCATGGCATCATCGTTGCATCGCCCTCTTGTACTGAATACCATTGGGGAACTTTAATTGCGTTATGTTGGGCGGTTCATCAGGCGCAGTTAACCAATTGGCAGAAGGCCTCCCCGTTAACCAACGGGGCCGGGGGCATACCGGGGCAACAATTTGGAATGCCCCATTCAGGGTCAGGATTACTAACTAAAAAGTTACATTTATTTTAGATCAGGCTACGTACGGTCCATCCGATCAAATGGTTGGGTTCGGGTGGTGTAAAAAAAATGTGCTGAATAAGCCATAAGTTCTTTAAATTACAAACGCTAAACTTTTTTGTCAAAATAAATTTTAACGGTTATGAAAAAACTATATTACTTCGCTACCGCCTGTGCCGCTGTAGTTCTCCTGATTTCCGCCAACCGGCCAACTAACAATCCTTATGGATTGAAGAAGGGAACACCTTCCATACAATCCATGAGCGCATTAGCGTTTGGGCCGGATGGTATTCTTTTCATTGGTGATTCTAAATCCGCTGCTGTATTTGCAATTGATACCAAAGACAAAACCGTGTTGGAGAAAGCCGCTGCGGTTGAGATCAAAAATTTTGACCAAAAAATAGCAGCAGCATTAGGCACTGAAGCCAAAAACATCAGGATACTGGATATTGCCGTTAACCCGCTATCTAAAAAAATATATTGTGCCGTGCAAAGTATTGATGGCACACCCGTACTGCTCTCACTTGAAGGAGATAAACTGCAGGCGGTAAATTTAAAAGATATTGGCTACAGCAATATTTCCATAGCCAATGTTCCCGGCGAAGAAGTTAAAGACAGGGCAGGGCGCCCATTGCGTGACCAGGCGATCTCCGATCTAAACTATGCCGATGGCAGTGTTTTATTAAGCGGCCTTTCAAACCAGGAGTTCGGTTCTACTTTTAGAAAAATTTCTTTTCCTTTTACGGATAAACAAGAACAGGCTTCACTGGAGATTTACCATGCGGCGCATGGTAAATATGAAACCAATTCGCCTATACGGACTTTTACAACCGCGGAACTGAATGGTAAAAAATACCTGGTAGCCAGCTATACCTGTACACCTTTAGTTCTTTTCCCGCTGGATGAATTGAAACCCGGCAAGCATGTAAAGGGAAGGACTGTTGCGGAATTCGGCGCTGGCAATTCACCTGTTGATATGGTGACATTGAAGAAAGACGGTAACTCTTATCTCTTCATGGCAAATACAAACCGGCCGGTGATGCGCATAAATTATAAGAATATTGAAGCCTACGAAGGCTCACTCACTGAACCTATAAAGGAAAGTTATGCAACAGCCGGGGTGAATTTTGTAACACTGCCCACTGTGAATGTATTGCAAATGGACAAGCTGGATGAAAGCCAGGTGGTGGTACTGCAACGCAGGGCAAATGGCGACTTGGATCTTTGGACCGCAAGAGGGGACAGGTGGATGTAATGCCTGATAATAAATTCTACAATAAAAAGGCCTGGTTTCATATTAAATGGAGCCTGGCCTTTTTTTTTCTATTACATAGCTGTTCGGAAAGTAAAAAAGAGGATCGTCCTGTTGCCATTCAATGGGAAGGTCGCCGGGTCGAAAGTTTATTTATTCCCCGGGAATTGTTGCCTGGAATTCCGAAAGACTCTATCGGGTTATTGCTACATATACAATTGGCCAGTACCAATACGCCCATACTGGGTGATTACATTATAACGGATAGCGCAGTAATTTTCCGCCCGCTGATTGCATTTACCCACGGATTAAAATACCAGGTGAGTTTGGCAAATAAGATAATAAGCGAAATAGTGATACCATCAGATGATTTTAATGTTGCTCCGGTGGTAAAATCCATTTATCCTACCCGCAATGTATTACCATTAAACTTATTAAAGGTATATATTGAATTTTCCAAACCCATGCAGGAAGGGTTGTCGCTGGAAAATATAACAGTGATCAAAAATCCGCATGATACGCTCCCTTCAATCTTTCTTGACCTGCAGCCGGAATTATGGAATAAGGAAAGAACAATGCTTACATTATGGCTTGATCCGGGCAGGATCAAGCGTGACCTGCAGCCCAACAAAAAGATGGGGCCACCCTTACAACACGGTGCCAGCTATCAACTGGTGATTAAACAAGATTGGCGGGATGCTGAAGGAGTTTTACTGGCAAATAAATATCGTAAAGATTTCGTGGTTGGTTTACGGGACAGCCTGTCCCCTGATCCCTCACTTTGGACGATCCATGTGCCGAAAGCGGGAACCAGCCAATCCTTGAAGATAGACATGCACGAACCGCTTGATTATGTTTTACTGAGAAATGCTGTTCGTATTAATGATTATAAGGGCAATATTTTGAAGGGTATTATCGGAACAGCGGCAGAAGAAACGATTTTAAGTTTTGCTCCATTTGTTTTATGGAACCCCGGCAATTATACAATGGAAATTGAATCACGGCTGGAAGACCTTGCAGGAAATAACCTGAACCGTTTGTTTGACAAAGATCTTACCCGCCAAAGTACAGCCCGGCAAAAGGATGTTTATAAAAGATCATTTCACATTCCCTGATCGAACCTATAGATTTTATACAATTGCGCAAATACAACCATTTGGATAGATTACCACATTAGGATATTTTTGTTGATCATATATTTTTCTTCCATCTTTTTTTCAATAGTAACCCTGGGTCAAAATATAATTGTTCCGGATAGTATTCAAAATCATAGAAATATTATTATAGATAATAAAATACTAAAGGAGTTGGTTTATAGGTATGAAGGAAACAAAAAAGGGCAAATAAAAGATTCTACTCTCGAACATAGAATCAATTACGATATTGATGGGTGTATAGTCGAACGATAGCAATGGGAACCAGTTTTTTAAATACTTTTTCAACAAGGATACAACAATTTTAACCAGAGAAAAAAGGATATTTAATACTAGGTTGACAAAGCATTTTTATTATAAAGAATAAATTTGGTTGCTAATGTCTAAAGTTTCGTAGAGCTTGCAAAGCGGGCGATTAATTCCTAATTATGTTGCAAAGTATAAGCAAATAGTAGCCTTCACATTTTATCCGGCGTGGGGTAAAATAAAAAAACCGAAGCTCAACACTTCGGTTTTCAATTTATTTAGATCAGCTATTATTTAAGCGCTTCAATTTTCTTTACGAAATTAGACTTAGGCTGGGCGCCTACCAGTTTATCAACTACTACACCACCTTTTACAAATAGTATTGCAGGTATGCTGGTAATTCCATAGTTGGTGGAGATCTGCGGATTGTGGTCAACATTCACTTTGCCTACGTTTACCTTGCCATCATAT
>JANOTW010000908.1:0-2987 GCA_031416575.1 Ferruginibacter sp. | reverse complement strand
TATGACAAGCGTTCTGACAGAATTAATATGACAGATTTGTACCAACAAAATGAAAATTAACTTGACGCCAATGCGAAAAATCGGGATGTTCCAAAAGGGTAAAAATATTAATTTAAAACACAATTAAAGATCCCCAATGGTATGCGGTACAAGAGGGCGATGCAACGATGATGCCCATTGCTTCACAGCGTGGACAAATAATTTTATTCACCGGCACGCCATTGACAGAAAAGGGTACAGGCCGATGGATGAACGATCCTGATTAACCGTCTTTAAACTCATGCGAAGGCACTCTTTCAATTTTTAAATATAACCGTACCAGAAATGAAAATTAAGATTTTTTTGTAATAGTAATACTTTCCCTGAAATTTACACCTTATGACTGCGGGAAATGAAATTTCCAAATCAGCATAGTCAAAAAATATCAAATATTTTTCGTTCCTCAAATAGAAGTTACAATGATTGTTCGCAATTACCCCAGATGGCTGATGCCGTTTGCTTTTTTGATATTCAATGTGTTGTTAAGCCGGGGCCAGGGTTCGCCTCTTTTTAAACTGCTTCCCGGTGTACAAACAGGCGTAACATTTAAAAACCTGATTACTGAAAATGACAAGTTAAATATACTCAATGAAGCCTACATCTACAATGGCGGGGGAGTTGGGATTGGCGATTTTAATAACGACGGGCTTGCCGATATTTATTTTTCCGGGAACATGGTTTCAAATAAGCTATACCTGAATAAAGGGCAATTAAAGTTCCGGGATATCACTTCTATTGCAGGTGTTGGGGGTGCAGGACGATGGTGTACCGGCGTTTCAGTAGTGGACATTAACGCTGACGGATGGCTGGATATTTATGTTTGTGCAACCTTTTTAAAAGATCCGGCGAAGCGCAGCAATTTATTGTACATCAACCAGGGGAACAATCAACAAGGTATCCCAACCTTTAAAGAATCTGCCAAAAGCTATGGAATTGCAGATGACGGTTACAGCACCCAGGGCGTCTTTTTTGATTATGACAACGATGGCGACCTGGATCTGTATGTACTCACCAATACTTTAAATGACCCTGCAACCCCCATTCAATTCAGGCCAAAATTAACAGATGGTTCAGCCTTAAATACTGACAGGCTTTACCGTAACAATGGTAACCAAACTTTTACCAACGTGTCACGTAGCGCAGGCATTGGCATAGAAGGATGGGGACATGCAGTGTCCATATCAGATATCAACCAGGACGGATGGCCGGACATATATGTGAGCAACGACTTTATTGCAAACGACATTTTTTATATCAATAATAAAGACGGAACATTCACTGACCGGATAACAGATTATTTCAAACACACAAGCTGGTACACCATGGGCACAGACATCGTTGACATTAACAATGATGGACTGGTGGATGTAATTGCATTGGACATGCTTCCGGAAACCAACCTGCGAAAGAAGGGTATGTTGATGGGCAATGAGTATTATAATTATTTCAATTGCCGGAAATTTGGCTACCAGCATCAATATGTCCGCAACGTATTGCAGATTAACAGCGGGATGACGAAAGAAGGGCACCCGGTATTTAGTGATGTTGGATATATGTCCGGCGTTTATCAAACAGACTGGAGCTGGGGCCCGCTGGTAGCTGATTTTGATAATGATGGCTTTCGTGATTTAATTATTACAAACGGGCTTCCCCGGGATGTAACCGACCTGGACTACATCGCTTATGATAATGCCCAGGGTTCCGGCCCCGTAAATTCATCGCTTAAAATGGTGGATGCCTTGCCGGTTGTTAAGATATCAAATTACGCTTTTAGAAATACCGGGGGCTATCTGTTTTCTGATGCAACCAGTTCCTGGGGTTTAAGCCTGCCTTCATTTTCAAACGGAGGCGCATACTCCGACCTGGATAATGATGGCGACCTGGACCTGGTAATTAATAATATTAATGACCCCTCCTTCATATATGAGAATACGCTCAACATTGGTGTGCAAAAAAATAACCAGCATAGCCTGTCCGTAATGCTTATTGGCAAAGATAAAAACCCCCGTGCCATCGGAGCTTCCATCCGTATTTTCTATGACAATAACAAGCAGCAATATTATGAACATCAGCCATGCCGGGGCTACCTTTCCACTGTTGATCCAAAAGCACATTTTGGACTTGGTGCAAATACTATTATAGATTCCCTCATTGTAAAATGGCCTGATGGCAAGCGCCAGGTACTAACCCATGTTAAAGCGGACCAGTCAATCAGTATATCCTACGACAATCCTTCCGAAGCAGGAATAAGTGTTTTACAACCTATCCGCCCGGCCATTTTTGAAGAAGCATCAGCCCGGTATGGAATACAATTTAAACACCCCGAAAAAGATGCGGTTGATTTTAATATACAGGCTACCCTTCCCCATAAACTAAGTCAATTTGGGCCTGGAATTGCCGTAGGCGATATAGACGGGAACGGGTATGATGATTTTTATATTGGTGGCGCGGCAGGTAACAGTGGCTCATTTTTTATGCAGGATCCCACCGGGCATTTTGTTACAGACAGTACAAGGATTGTAAAAGACAATGCCCGTATGGAGGAAATGGGGGTGCTGCTTTTTGACGCAGACAATGACAATGACCCTGACCTATACCTGGTATGCGGAAGTTATGAATTTGCACCCAATAACCCCGGCAACCAGGACAGGCTGTACATTAACAATGGCAAAGGTGAATTCCAATGGGACCCGTTGGCCCTGCCAATAGAAACTACCAATGGTTCCTGTGTACGTGCGGCCGACTTCGACCAGGACGGAGACCTTGATTTATTTGTTGGCGGACGCAGCGTATCAGGTTCTTACCCTTTGGCCCCGGCAAATACTATTTTAAGAAATGACAATGGAAAGTTTATTGATGTAACACAGGAGTATTGCCCTCCCTTGCAAAACATGGGAATGATAACGGATGCGTTGTGGTCTGATTTTGACCAGGATGGAAAACCAGAT
>JANOTW010000907.1:0-1588 GCA_031416575.1 Ferruginibacter sp. | reverse complement strand
ACACCAAACACATTGCCGAATACTTCATGATTGGGTGCATAGGTTTCAAATATCTCCAAAGCTCTTTTACCAAGCGATACAGCAGAATCTGACTTGAATAAATTTGCACCGCCGTATAAGGTATGTACAGGCTGGCGATCGCTCCTGTCGCCGGGATAGATTTGTTGAAAGGATGTATTGGCTTCTTTTAGTTTATTGAAAAGTTGATCTTTTTTTTCTGTTGGAATTGATTGAGTCATTGCTTATGTTTTTATTTTTTTATCGCAGAGAAAATGAGTTAAGGAGATTTACGCAGAGACTCAGCGAAAACTCTGCTTCTCTTTTTCTCTGCGGTAAAAACTCAACTACCTCTATAAGTTGAATACCCAAAAGGGTTTATCAGCAACGGCACATGATAATGTGCATCATCAAAAACAATAAACTGAATTTCCACTTTGGGATAAAAGCCTTTTATTTTTTGCGCAGCAAAATAATTGCCTGTATCAAAAACCAGTTTATAATTTCCATGGGCCATATTTTTTTGGGCAGGCAACAGATCGCCGATTCTTCCATCGCTGTTGGTAATACCCTGTGCAATGGTTTGCCAAACCCCATTTACCGGTATCTGTAACCGGATGCTGATATCTTTTCCGGGCATGCCCAATGCAGTATCGAGTACATGCGTAGTAAGCTGACCGGGTTTTAAAAAACTCCAGTCGCCTTCGGTAATTAATTTTTGAAAACGAAGGATGGTAATTTTCATTTGCTCGCCCATGGCGATATGCAATTCTTCACCAATGGTATTACTTAACCTGTCTTCCAGCAGGCGCAACATTTCTGTTGCCAATTTTCCGGTTGCACAAATAATAAATATGAACCCAAACTTTGCTTCATATGCTGCATTTGCATTGGCAAGTGCGGCAATCGTTTTTTTAGCAGCAGCAGCAACAGATGCCTGTTCCTTGCCGGCAAATTTTTTAGTCAGGCTTTTTATATCTCCAATTCTTGGATGATTCGTAAATGATTCCAGCCAATCAGTACTGCCGCATTGGTTGTACCAAATATCATTGGCAGCATCAATCAAATCCATTTCATTGGTAAATGGGAACTGCTTCATCATCAATTCAACCCATGTTGAAGAACCGCAACAACTCATTAGCTGTTTTGCTTTCTCAGCTTTATTTATTTTATTAAATGCTTTTATTGTCATAGCAAACTTTTTACTTATCAACTTATATACTATTTAACCAACGCTCCCTGTTCTATCCAACATCTTATCAAATCTCTTTCTTTTTCTGTCATATTGGTTTTATTATTGAGAGGCATTGTTTTGGTTGTAACAACCCGTTGCATAATTAAATCCTTCTTTAGCACAATATCATCCGGCGTATCATAAACAACGCCATTGGGCGGTGCTTTATAAACATCATCTGTTGGCCGTGATGAATGGCAACTCATACATCTTGCCTGAATGATCTGATGCACTTCAGTAAATTCCACTTTTGTGTTACATGCTCCCGGATCTTTTGGCGGTGCAGAAATAAAAGCACCTGCCAGCAAAATAACAACCGATACAGGCATCACCCAAACAGACAGTTGTCCTTTTTCC
>JANOTW010000906.1:0-2531 GCA_031416575.1 Ferruginibacter sp. | reverse complement strand
AATCATTAAAGACTGATTTTTCAGGAAGAATTTTTTCAAGCAGCGTACGCAGTTCAGGAATATCCCATTGTTTATTGCCCAGGTCATAAATCAATACTCCTTCAGTTTCTTTTTCATTTACAAGGAATGTTTTATAAAAAGCCTTGTTTGCTGTTTTTATCCGCAGGTTTTTATCCAGCACCAGCAGCGGTTCCCGGATGTTAACGATGATAGCTTCGGCATAATCCCTGGCGGCGGTTACCTGTTCATTTAAGCTAACCATTTCCTGGTTTACAACCATCAACTCTTCATTGGTGCTTTGCAGTTCTTCTTTGCCGGTTTCCAGTTCTTCGTTCAGGCTCTGCAACTCTTCGCTGCTGCTCAGTAATTCTTCATTGGCGCTTTGCAGTTCTTCATTAGCAGCTTCCTGGTCTTCGGTAATGCTGCGCATGTCTTCACGGCTTTGCGACAGTTCTTTTTCTAGTTGCTGAATGCGGAGATCTTTTTCGTCGTTTTTTACTTTAGAGACTTTTTTGGTCCCGCCTTGGGCGGGATGGTATTTGGTATTTGGAATTGATGCCCTGTCATGAAACAGCACTAAATAATGCGGCTCAATGGTATCGGGCAATAGCAATGCTTCGATGGTAATATTCTTTAACTCGCCGTTGATCTGAATGGGAATATTTTCTTTTATAACCGAACTTTTGTACTGCCTTACGGCCGGTTTTTTGTTTTATGTAAAATATTTCGCAGCTCAAAAGCCAAACCTTCTTTTGCCATTTTTAATAAATTATGGCTTGGTTTTCCCGGCGATTGCTGTAAATAATTACCCGTGTTGCCCCTGAAATGTACAATGTCCATTGCTTCATTTACCACCACTCCTGCGGGGGTATATTTGCTGAGCATAATATCATCAGCCGTTTTTTGAAAGTCGGGGCGGATATTTTCGCTTTTTGTATTGATATCGGTATTGCTTAAATTCAGTTCGCTTCGCTGACTTGCAATATGCATAAACCTGCCCGGCACATCTTTGCGGGTAAATAATTTATCGTTTTTTCCTTCCTTCGACTGGCTCAGCACAAAAAGCTCAGGCACACCGCTGGTTGTTTCCGATTTTCCCAGTAATAAAATTCCTTTTGTATTTAATGAATAATGAAAAGTAGTGAGAGCCTTTTTTTGCAGGTAAGGCTCCATATAAATAAGCACATTGCGGCAACTGATAAAATCCATTTTACCAAAAGGCGGGTCTTTTAAAAAATTGTGTACGGCAAATACACAGATATCCCTGATGGATTTATTGGCCTGGTAACTGCCATTGGTTTTGGTAAAAAATTCTGTCAGTCGTTGTGGCGATAATCCTACTGTATCGCTTTTTGTATAAATACCAGCTCTTGCTTTTGTAATAGCAGGTTCACTTATATCGGTAGCAAATATTTGTACTCTTTCTCCGGAATAAGAAGAGCCGTCTAAAAATTCTTTTAAACAAATTGCTATCGAATAAGCTTCTTCGCCGGTGCTGCAGCCCGCCACCCACATGCGGATGGGATCACCGGGTATTTTATTTTTTACAATGAGGGGGAAAACTGATTCGCATAAATTATCAAAAGTTTTTGCGTCCCTGAAAAAATCGGTAACAGGAATTAGCAGGTCCTGGTATAAAACATCCTGTTCTGTTTTGTTTTCCCGTAAAAGTTTAAGGTAGTCAGCAAGTTTATCGCTTTTACTAATAGCCATCCGGCGAAGTATTCTTCTGCGGACGGTGGTTTGCTTGTAATACGTAAAATCGGTTCCCTTGCGGATGCGCAGCAGGGAAAGTATTTGTTTAAACACATCTTCATCCTGTTGCGGAAGATTTTCATCGCTATGTCCATTAGTATTGGCTTTAATAATATTAACTACTTCCAAAAGTTTTTGTGGTATTTTTTCTGGCGGAAGTATAAAGTCAACAACACCGGCCTGTGCGGCACTATGCGGCATGCCTTCGTATGCGGCCGATTCTTCGTCCTGTGCAAATGTGATGCCGCCATGATCTTTAATGGCTTTCAATCCTAATGTGCCGTCGGAAGCAGTACCCGATAACACCACGCCTATAGCATGCGATTGATGAACTTCTGCCAGCGATGTAAAGAAAAGGTCAATGGGCAGGTTGCGTTCATTTTTACTTTTTGCGGGACGGGGAGTAAGTTCCAGCACACCATCATTGGCAATCATCATTTTGTTGCTGGGGATGATGTAAATATGATCAGGCTGTACTTTAATATCATCAGTAATTTCCAGCACCGGTATTTTGGTAACTTTTTGCAGCAGATCCTGCAGAAGGCTTTCATGACTGGGGTCCAGGTGCTGCACCAGTACATACGCCATTCCGGAATTTTCTGGTATGGCTTTCAACAGTTTTTTAAAAGCATCCAGCCCGCCTGCCGATGCGCCAATGCCTACAACAGGGAATAGGTTGGCAGATTTGATGAGCGGCTTATCTATTTCAGGTTTGCCTTTCTTTATTTTTACTTTCCCGGTTGCCATAATTGAGTGTGGACAAAAGCCACATAAAA
>JANOTW010000905.1:0-5157 GCA_031416575.1 Ferruginibacter sp. | reverse complement strand
GTGTACCTTCCGGAGCCACCATCACTTGAGGTAAGTGATGTTCTTCTTAAATCATCACACAACCAGAAGGGGGCATTCCAGATAATGGGGCTGAGACGAACCAAACCACGTCCACCAACGAAGAAATAAATTATATTTCCTAAGTAATAATATTTCTCCTGATTGTATCAATATTCAAAGTATGAAATTTGTTGAATACTTTTAGTGGGGCTGAATAGTTGCATAATTTTAAACATTTTGTTAATTTTATTATCTTTAATTTTAAATATATTAAATTTTTAATAACTTTTTTAATAGCGCTGACATAATTACATATTTTAATAACTTAAAAACTGTTAAAAAATATTTTATATTAGTTGGTAATCACATTAATTAACCAAACATAACAAGCATGAGAAAATTAATTTTATTTTTTTTAGGCGTAATCTTTTTTTCGCTTCAAACTTTCGCTCAAAAAACAATTTCAGGCAAAGTAACTGATGGTAAAGGCAGTCCCTTAGCCGGTGTTTCCATAATTTTAAAAGGGAGCACTACGGGTACCACATCCAATGACAATGGCGGCTATTTCATTAGAGTTCCGGCAAATGCAAAAACCCTTATATTTTCATTTCAAAGCAATGAGCCCAAAGAAATGAATATTGGCGTATCAAGTTCTATTGATGTTTCTTTTTCGGAGGTTGATAAATCTTTGGATGAGGTGGTGGTGGTAGCTTATGGCAGTGCCAAAAAAGAAACACTTACCGGATCGGTAGGGCAAATTAAAGCTGCGGAAATCGCCAAACGGCCGATAAGTAATATTACCAACGCTATTGAAGGCGCTATACCGGGTGTTATAGTTGGCTCTTCAAACGGACAGCCCGGTTCGGGCCCTGATATACGTGTAAGAGGGTTCGGTTCTATTAATGCTACGTCCCAGCCATTAATTGTAGTTGATGGCGTGCCTTATATTGGTGGCACGTCTAATATTAATCCGGATGATGTAGAAACCACCACCATTTTAAAGGATGCTGCTGCAACCGCTTTGTTTGGGTCGAGGGGTGCAAATGGTGTAATTATGATAACTACCAAAAAAGGCAGGAAAGGGCGCAACAGTATTTCGGTAAGGGCGTTGCAGGGTGTTTCATCCAGGGGCCTTGAAGAATATGACCGGCTTAATGCACAGGAATATTATCCTGTCATGTGGGAGTCTTACCGCAATTCGTTGGTATACCCTTCATCTGGTACCGGTATATCCCGCGATTCTGCAAATAAGGTAGCCTCAGGTTTAACAAACAGAACAAGCATACATGGGCTGCTGGCTTATAATCCATTCAATGTAGCAAACAATGCCATTGTAGGTGTAGATGGAAAAATAAATCCAAACGCACAGCTTACTTATGGCGGCGACCTTGACTGGATCAAAGAAGTAATGCGTACAGGAACGAGAAAAGATTATTCTATAAACTTTAACGGCGGTTCCGAAAAATCAGATTATTTCATGTCGCTAAATTACCTGGATGATAAAGGATTTACCATTCGGTCGGACCTTAAGCGGTATTCCGCCAGGTTGAATGTGAATGTACAACCTAAAACCTGGTTAAAAGCCGGATTAAATGTTTCCGGCAACTTTACCGAATCCAACCAGGCAAGTGACGGTGGCAGCACAAATTTTGTTAACCCATTTTTTTATTCAAGAAATATTGGACCCATTTATCCGGTGTATGCGCATAATTTAGCGACAGGTGAATTCCTGTTAGACGCCTCGGGTAACAGGTTCTGGGACCTGGGTAATATGGGTGGCACGTCGGGTGTCCCCAACAGGCCGAGTGGCGGGTTTGCAGGCAGGCATACATTGGCGGAAACCAGGTTAAACGAATTAAATTTTAAACGCACGGTAGTAAGCGCAAGAAATTATGTTGATATCCTTTTTCTGAAAGATTTTAAATTTACAAATAATGTATCGGTAGATTTCCAGGGACAATATGATGGTTCTTTTGAAAATACTATAGTAGGCGATGGCGCCCCTGCCGGCCGTTCCGCACGTGAGTATGGTTCATCTACTTCCGTTATAATAAGCCAAATTTTAAATTATGGAAAAAGTATAGCTGGTGACCACCGTGTTGATTTTCTGGCCGGGCATGAAAGCTATAATCAGTTAGATCTTGGACAAAGAGGATTTAAACAAGGGCAATCTTTATCAGGCAATACCGAATTAAATAATTTCACCACCATAAATGCGACTACCTCATATTTGGACCGGTATACAATTGAAAGTTATTTTTCAAGGCTTACTTACGATTTTAAGAGTAAATATTTTGTATCAGGAAGCATTCGCCAGGATGGCAACTCCCGGTTCGCCCCTCAATCGAGGTGGGGTACTTTTTGGTCTGCAGGAGCAGGCTGGAACCTTGACAGGGAAAATTTTATGAGCAATGTAAATTTTGTAAATCAGTTGAAACTTAGAAGTTCGTATGGTGTGGTGGGTGTAGCTGATGGTATTGGTTTTTATGCCTATCAGGGGCTTTACAATTTTAATAATAATGCCAACGAACCAGGTATTATTCAAAGCCAGACCGCTTTTCTTAACCGTGAACTGACCTGGGAAACCAACAAGCAGTTTGATGTGGGTATAGATTTTAGTTTATTTAAAAACAGGATAAGTGGTTCAATAGAATATTACAACCGTCAATCCGCGGATTTGTTATTCGCGGTACCTCAGCCTTTATCAAGTGGCGTATTAACCTTCAACCAAAATACCGCAACCATGTATAACAAGGGTTATGAGCTACAGTTAACGGGTGATGTTATCCGGTACAGGGATATAATCTGGAGCATGAATGTTAACTTGTCAACTGTAAAAAACAGGATTACAAAAATGCCGGCTACAGTACCTGAATTTATAACAGGTACCAAGAAATACGCAGTGGGGGCATCCATATTCGATTACTGGCTGCGCAGCTATTACGGTGTAGACCCAACGGACGGGGCGGCATTGTATGTAGCAAATAATACCGCGCCTGGCGCCACCAGGCGGTTGATCAATAATAAATCAGGCGGAATGGATACCGTAACTACCTCTATTGCAAATGGCAAGTTCAATTTTCAGGGTACCACCATTCCTGATCTCTATGGAAGTTTTACACAAACCGTTTCCTTCAAAGGGATTTCATTGAGCGCCTTATTTACTTTCCAAATTGGCGGCAAAACATATGATAACAACTTTGCGGGCCTCATGTCTACGGGCACATATGGAGGAGCACTTTCCAACGAAATAGTAAAAAGGTGGCAGAATCCTGGAGATATTACTACCGTACCAAGAATGGATGCAGGAAGGCTTGTGGATTTTAATGGCGGTTCCTCAAGATGGCTGATTGATGCTTCGTACATTAATATCCGCGCCGTGAACCTTTCGTATAATATTCCTAAAAAATTTGCTGCAAGGATTAAAATAACGAATGCTCAAATATTTTTAAGCGCAGAGAACGTTGCGTTTTTCTCAAAGCGCAGAGGGCTGAATAACCAACAGGCATTTTCCGGTGTTACATCCAATGCTTACCCTCCTGCACGAATCCTTACAACAGGCTTAACATTAAACTTGTAAATTTATTAACATGAAAAAATATATTTTATTTATTATAACAGCTTTTTCCCTTGCATTTTCTTCCTGCAAAAAAGCTTTTCTGGATACTTATCCCACCACCTCTGTTGCCGCAACTGAAGCGCTGGCCAGCACAAAAAATGCTATCGCAGCAATAAATGGTATACACAGGGCCATGTTTAATCAGTACGATGCACAGGGCCAGGCCGGGGAAGGTTCCATTAATTTATTCAGGGATTATATGGGTGAAGACCTTGTATTTCCGTTAGCCAATGGAAGCGCCGGCCATATCGGCTGGTTACAATGGCAAAACCACCGGAACGTGAACTCAGGCGATATGCGGTTTGTTTACAGGTTTTATTACCGTTTAATTTCAAACGCCAATATTCTCATTAATGGAATTGATGCAGTGCCAGGCCTGGAAGCTGAGAAAAAAATGATTAAAGGGCAGGCGCTTGCGTACAGGGGTTGGTCGTATTTTCAATTAGTACAACTTTTTAGTATCCGGTATGATGCTACTGCAGCCCCTAACAACCAGCCGGGTGTACCCTTGTTGCTAGACAATACATTAACAGGGCAGCCCAGGGCAAGTGTAGAAAATATTTACACCCAAATAAATAAAGACCTTTCCGAAGCGGAGGTATTGCTGGCGGGCTATGTACGTACAGGTTCCGCCGCTAAATCTAATTTAAATGTAAATGTGGTGAGGGGAATTAAAGCACGCGTAGCCTTAACACAGCAAAACTGGGATGCCGCAGCTACCAATGCAATTGCTGCAAGAGCCGGTTTTACATTAATGACCAATGCGGAATACCTTTTAGGCTTTAACAACATCAATAACCAGGAATGGATTTGGGGAAGCCGCCAGATTGATGATCATAATACATTCTTCTTTTCATATTTTGCTTACATATCAGCCAATTTTAATTCTACCGTTTTGCGTACCCAGCCAAAGGCAATAAATGCAAACTTATGGAACTCAATTCCTGCAACTGATATCAGAAAAAGAGTATGGGATTCTACCGGCGCAACCGTTCCGGTACCTCCGGGTGGCGCCAGGGTCCCTTACCAGAACAAAAAATTTTTGGCTCAAACTAGTTCTGCCAGTATGGGTGATGTACCTTATATGCGTGCTTCCGAAATGCTCTTAATAGAAGCAGAAGCAAGGGCGAGGCAGGGGCAAAATGCCGCCGCACAAACCGCACTGTTTACATTGGCAAGATACAGGAACGCCAGCTATATACAGTCTATCAGTACCGGCGCCACGCTGATAAATGAAATAATGTTTAACAGAAGGGTTGAGTTTTGGGGCGAAGGTTTTAGGTTTACTGATTTAAAGCGTACCAACCAGCCCATGTCGAGGGTAGGCATACCCAATCATTTACAGGCACTGATATTGGTATCCACCATACCTGCAGGCGATATACAATGGCAATTCCTGTTTCCACAAGATGAAATAAATACCAATCTTGCCTTGGTACAGAATCCACTTTAGGTATAACTAAAATTAATACAATGCCATCCCTATGTTAGGGATGGCGTTGTTTTTATCGGCACAGGGCTGGCATCATTTAGCAACC
>JANOTW010000904.1:0-3193 GCA_031416575.1 Ferruginibacter sp. | reverse complement strand
GATGAGGCTGTGGAACTGGAGAACCTGTACCGGTTGAATATGCTGAAGGCTGGTAAAATTGTTTGAAGCAGCACAAAAACTTACTGGGATTAAGATGGCACAACAATGCCGCCATGAAACTTCACAGCTTGTGCGACAATTAAATTTTATCAGCTAAACATACCCCAGGTATTTTAAATCTTAAATTTTTTAACTTAAATTCTGCCTGGTAATAAATCTTCTTATAATTATTTTCTTGTTATGCGGGTAGGAGTAATTCATCCATTCTTAAGCCTTGCTATGTATTACTTGTGAAGATTCTTTAAATGATATATGATGGTTTCATAAGCATTGGTCTCGGCCATTATCCACGCTGGAAGTTTTTAAAACAAAAATGCTTTATAAGCCAACAACCGTAAAGTGGTAAGCATTATAAAGCATTTGTATTTTATTCAATAAAACTATCTAGTAGCCCAGGCCTTATCCCCTTTTTTATAAGGATACGAGCCATCATATTTACCGGGCACCGGCAGGTAACGTAAAGCCTGTGTAGCGCCTTCCTTAGAACTGAAATATCCCAATATAGTAAGTTCCTTCATCATACGGAAATAATGTGATGGTTCTTCTTTGGCTTTTTTGGCCTGGTATTCTTTTTGTTCTTTATCCAGCGTAGTCAATAATTCAGTACGCTGTTTTGGATCGGCTTTTACAAAGGATGTACTGAATTGCTTTTCACTCAATTCGTCAATTTTTTTCAGGCCTTCCTGGAATATTTTTTGGTTTTTTTCCTCATAACAATCCAATACCATTACCGACATGAAATTGCCAACATTGGCCGCCTTGGCGCCTGGACTGCTGGTAGTGGGCAAAATAGTATCAGCGATCTCATTCATAAAAGCTATATGGCTTTCACTGAATAATGCGTTTACGGGTTTATCAGCGGATTTGCAACCGGAGATACTGAAAACAGATCCGCCCACAATGGAACCGCCCAGTAAAATAGCTACATTTTGCAGCAAATCCCTTCTAGTCATATTCATACTTTTGATTTTTTAGTTATTTACAAATTACCTTTTTTCAATAGCCGGAACCAATAACGATGGCATCGCAGGTATTTTGAACGTCCGCTTTGTTATTGATATTGGGTGAATCGCCTGGCATGATATTATTTTACAGGTTCCCTTTTTTCAATTCTTTTACGGCAAAATCCGCTGCTCTTGCCGTTAGTGCCATATAAGTAAGTGAAGGATTAACGCATGCCGCTGATGTCATACAGGCGCCATCTGTTACAAATACATTCTTTGCATCCCATACCTGGTTGTTGGCATTCAATACAGATGTCCTGGCATCTTTACCCATACGTGCCGTACCCATTTCATGGATACCCCTTCCCGGCGTGCCATCACCATCATGGCCTTTTACATTTTTGATACCGGCGGCTTCCAGCATTTCAACCGCATCATTCATCATATCCTTGCGCATCTTCAGTTCATTTTCCTTTAACTCGCAATCAATGGCCAATACATTCAGCCCCCATTTATCTTTTTTGGTTTTATCCAGCGTTACTTTATTTTCAGCATAAGGAAGTATTTCTCCAAAGCCACCGATGCCCATTTTCCAGGCACCCGGTTCCGTCAGCGCATCCTTAAATTCCTGGCCAATGCTCAATTCAGCTACCTGCCGCTGCCAGCCATCCCGGCTTGCACCTCCCTGGTAACCAAACCCACGCAAATAATCACGTTTATCACCAAAAAAATTTCTATACCGCGGTACGTAAATACCATTGGCCCTGCGGCCATAAGTATAAAAATCTTCGTAGCCTTCCACATCCCCATTTGCCCCAACACCTAAATGATGGTCCATCAGGTTATGCCCCAATGCATTGCTACTGCTGCCCAATCCATCAGGCCAGATATCAGTTGCGGAATTCATCAATAACCAGGTTGAGTTTAAAGCAGAAGCATTTACAAATAATATCTTACTGTAGAACTCATAAGTCTTGTTGGTTTCCGCATCCAAAATCTCTACGCCTTTTGCTTTCTTAGTGTCTTTATCATAAATAATTTTTGTAACAATCGCAAATGGACGTACTGTTAAATTACCTGTTGCCATTGCTGCCGGGAGTGTGGCGGATTGGGTACTAAAATAAGCGCCAAACGGACAACCCAGCGAACATTTATTCCGGTACTGGCATTTGGTCCTGCCGTTATGATCTTCCGTTAAATTAGCAGTCCGGCCCATGATCATGGTTCGGGCATTTTTATAATGATCTTTCAATCTTTTTGATACATCTTTCTCTACACAATTCATTTCCATGGCGGGTAAAAAATTACCGTCCGGCAATTGTGGCAAGCCGTCCTTTGAACCACTAACCCCGGCAAATTTTTCAGCATGGTCATACCAGGGCGCTATATCCCTGTAACGTATAGGCCAATCTACGCCAAATCCATCTTTCGAGTTCGCCTCAAAATCAAAATCGCTGAAGCGATAACTCTGGCGCCCCCATGTTAATGAACGTCCTCCAACATGATATCCCCTAAACCAATCAAAACGCTTTATTTCCGTGTAGGGGCACTCGCTATCCTTAACCCAAAAATCAAGGTTCTTTTCGCTGAGTGGGTAATCTCTTTTCAGTACGGGATAATCCTTAATCATTTGTTGCGTTCGCCCACCGGCATGTGGAAATTCCCACGGGTCTTTATTGGCGTTTTCATAGCCTTTTACGTGCTCAATATCCCTACCCCTTTCCAGCATCAAAACTTTTAATCCTTTTTCGGTAAGTTCCTTAGCGGCCCATCCACCACTAATTCCGGAGCCAACTACAATTGCGTCATACGTATTTTCAGCCATTTTTTAAATTTTTAATGCCCCCATCCCCTAAAGGGGAGTTCTTCGTCCAGCTTAATTTTTTTAGCTGGTTTCTAATGGTCGTTATAGAAAGATAATTGTTTTAAAAGAAGTAAATAATTGAACAGACATTTGTTTTTCATGGCATTCCCGAAAAAAATCGGGATTTCGCAATACAGTTTTTTGTCTAAACTAGATTTCATTTCTCAACATCGTTGTGTCACTCCCTTCAATGATGAGAATGTGCTGCATTGCCGCTTGAATAATTTTTAATATTTTTTGATCTGTTTCTCGATAAGTTGATATTTACTGCTAAATGTAAATCAAAAAAGTACACTTCAATAAACGGGCATTTTTCTATTTCAAA
>JANOTW010000903.1:0-3436 GCA_031416575.1 Ferruginibacter sp. | reverse complement strand
CTCCCGATGGCAATCGGGACGTAACTCCTGCAACGCCGCTGCTTTTGCTTCTTTCAAAAAATAAGCTTCGCATTTTTTGAATCCCGCCCTTGGCGGTACCAAACCAAAAGAGGCGGCTTATGCAGTTACTGATTTTAACCCGGACCAAAATTCTTAGATCAAAATGATACTGGTAGCGCCTTTGCGAATAATACACCTAATCCTAAAAGATTATTAAAATATTATCTTTTATCTTTATTCCTAAATTGAGGAACTTAGAATAAGTTTTCTCTTTTTAAAATAGAATGTTGGGCATAGCTTAAACGAATTGTAGCAAAGCCCCCAAAGTTATAATCCAATATGAAATTATAAAAGACCAATCAGAATGAGCCTCCTGTTTCATGCCCTTCCGGATATGAATGTTATCCTTAATTTTTTGGAAGGATGGAAACCATTGACAAAAAAAACCAATAAATAAAGAATGCAAAAAATTACCGCAGCCATTACCGCCGTAGGTGGATATGTACCTGAATACAAGCTTACCAATGCCATATTGGAAACAATGATTGATACCAACGATGAGTGGATAAAAACCAGGACTGGTGTAGAAGAAAGAAGAATTTTAAAAGGCGAGGGCCTGGCAACCTCTGATATGTGTGCGCCTGCAGTATTGGAGCTCTGTAAAAAAAGGGGCATACTACCCGAAGACATTGATTGCATGATCGTAGCTACGGTAACGCCGGATATGTTTTTTCCGGCAACCGCTAATATTACCTGCGACAAAATAGGCGCTGTAAATGCGTGGGGATTTGATTTAAGCGCTGCCTGCTCAGGGTTTTTATTTGCACTTACAACCGGGGCCACTTTAATAGAAAGCGGCCGGTATAAAAAAGTAGTAGTAGTGGGCGCCGACAAAATGAGCGCCATTGTGGACTATACCGACCGCACTACCTGCATACTTTTTGGAGATGGTGCAGGCGCTGTTTTACTGGAGCCTTCCGCGGATGGCAATGGTGTAATGGACAGCCTGTTAAAAAGCGATGGAAGCGGGCGTAATTATTTACACATGAAGGCGGGAGGCTCATTAAAACCCGCCAGCGTGGAAACGGTTTTGGCAAAAGAACATTATATATACCAGGCGGGGCCACAGGTCTTTAAAGCCGCTGTGAAAGGCATGGCGGATGCGGCTTTCGATCTGTTGCAACGTAATAATTTAACCGGTGATGATATTGCATGGCTGGTTCCCCACCAGGCCAATAAGCGCATCATTGATGCTACTGCCAACCGCATGGGGCTTTCACACGACAAGGTAATGCTGAACATACAACGCTTTGGTAACACTACCGCGGCCACCATACCATTGTGCCTTTGGGAGTGGGAAAAGCAATTACACAAGGGAGATAAAATTGTGCTGGCTGCTTTTGGCGGCGGATATACCTGGGGCGCTACGCTGATTAACTGGGCGTATGATACCCCCTCCGCCCCCTAAAGGGGGAACCTGAGGAGTAATGGATTTGGAATATTTTTTTGGTGTTTGAAAAGCAGGTATCTTAATTTTCAAGAAAAATTTTATAAGTTCAGAACTCCTGATCTGCCACAATACAGGTGCATCCTTTTTTATTTTTTTGTCCGGGCAATTAAGCCCTGATTAAGCATTGTTGCGTCGCCCTCTTGTACCACATACCATTGGGCAACTTTAATTGCGTTTTATTGAGCGATACTTCAGCCCGGGTTATTTTTGTCCTTTTACTGTAGTTCTTATGGTAGCTTTTTAGTTTTAGAATTGAAGCGTATTAATTATTACGAGGTAATGATTAATAAAAATTTTAGCGTTTTTTATGAATTGCAAAAACGGGGGCTTCAGCCAATCGTATCATTTAATGCAAGGCCATGGCAATAGTACTAACAGCGGCAGAAACAACAGGCAACCAAACTAACAATAACTATTTCACTTTCGACAAAGGCCCATGCAACCCCACACACCCTACGCTTCCTGTTTTAATTTTTTCCTGACAACCAAAAGACAAAGTAAAGCCAACGCACATTTGGCATACTTGCAAGCCGCACATAGCCGACACACAAACCCAAGCTTGCAAAAGAGCCAAATCTTGCCTCCCACATTGGAGACAATAGGGAATATAAAACGTATTTTAGCGACCTGAATTTATATAGAAGAAAATGCTGAATAAAGAAAAACTCGCAAAGCCAGCAGCAATTGGCATCGGCCGCCAACAGTGTGCTTACTATGTTGTTTTGGCAAGTGGGGTATCGTATTAATACCCATATTTTACAAAACAAACGGGCAACGTATGGAAAACAAATTGTGCCGACAGTGTCGGCACAATTGGAAAACGAGTATGGGCGCAATTTTACAGAGAAAAATGTTAGGCGAATGATGAAGTTTGCCGGGCAGTTTCATGATATTGAAATTGTCTTTCCACTGGCACGACAATTAAGCTGGTCGCATTTTGTGGAATTATTGCCACTTAAAAAAATGGCGGCGAAGCTATACTATGCGCAAATTTCAAGCGAACAACAACTTGGCATAAGGGAATTACGAAACCAAATTGCGGTCAAATGCTTTGAACGTGCCGAAATGGCCAATGTGCAAATTGCTGGGCAAACAACTATTCCGATCAATACTTTTAAAGACCCCTATATTCTCGATTTTTTACAACTAAAAGATGGTTATTTAGAAAAAGACATAGAAGCAGGCATACTACGTGATCTTGAAAATTTTATTTTAGAAATAGGCAAAGGTTTCGCCTTTGTAGAGCGGCAAAAGAGGATGATAATAGATGAGGAAGATTTTCATCTCGACTTATTGTTTTATCACAGAAAATTAAAACGATTAGTTGCCATTGAGTTAAAAATTGGCAAGTTCCAGGCAAAGGACAAGGGCCAGATGGAACTTTATCTAAAATGGCTGAACCGGTACGAAAGGCAGGAAGGCGAAGAGAAACCAATTGGGCTTATATTATGTGCCGAAACCAGCCGTGAGCAAGTGGAATTATTGGAAATGAATAAAGATGGGATCATGGTAGCTGAATACTGGACAGAGCTTCCACCCAAAAAAGCATTGGAAGAACATTTGCATAAAGCATTGATAGAAGCAAGGGAAATGCTGGAAAGAAAAAAACTGATGTAGCTCTTCATGAAAAGCGAAAAAGAGAAAATATTTGAAAATCATATAGCGGCTTATCTTACCGATAAGCACGGCTATCAATCATTATCGGCTGCCGATTGCACCGATATGGATTTTCATTTTATCGCAACTCATTTGCTTGCTTTTGTAAAAGAAACACAACTTGGCAAATACGAAAAACTTCAGGAAAATTACGGAACGGATGCGGACCGTGAAATATTTGAAGCGCTTAAAACAGAATTGCAACGCAAGCCACTTTGGGTGATTATCAGAAACAGTTTGCCTGTAAGAGGGATTTCGTTTGACTTGTAT
>JANOTW010000902.1:0-2344 GCA_031416575.1 Ferruginibacter sp. | reverse complement strand
CGCCAAGATATAATGAAGCGATGAACCAATTATGCACCGAATTAAATCAAACTGAAACAATTTACCCGGGAACTGATCTGAGGATGATTTTTAAAAATTAAAGCAAGTAATTTTACGAAAGGTAAGGAGTTCTGAATTTATTTTAATTTACTTCAACAAAGACCGGAAAACAGCTTCATTTACCCTGACAGGATATTTCTTTTTTAGCGCTTCTACCCATTTTTCTTCCAAATAATTTTGATAATCGTTTATTACCAGTCCCTTTGCTTCATCAAAGCTTCTTTGTTCGTTAGCGGGGAACATTCTCAACACTTTTACAAAACTCGTGGTGTTATCTCCGCTATTGATATAAGGCGTTGATATTAATCCTTCACTGATAATGGCGCCCGCAGGCAATTGTAGCTGTGCCAGTTCATACCTGCCCGAGTCCGACTGCAATTTACCATCACTTTCATCTGTTAGCTGTCTCCAGTTTTTTCCATTGCGCAATGTGGTAGCGGCGCCTTCCGCCACTTTGCCATCACTGCAATTGAATAATAAAATATCGGCGCTTGCCCCCCATTTATAATTCGCTTTATGGCTGCTATAATATTTTTGTAACCCCGCACTATCACCTGCCGCTTTTCCCCAAACATTTTTTTCCATAATTTCAAACAACATATTACCTTCCTTAAACTCCTGCATCTGGTATTTGAAATCATTGTCGTATTCCTCCAGGTGCTTACGGTAATACTCAAACGAAGTGGTGGCGATATATTTATCCAATAAGTCTTTATTATTTTCCCCTTTGTAAACATCCGCATTCAGTTTGTAATCTTTTACAAAATTCAACCAGTCCGATCCCTTCACATTCAATTTGGCGAAAGAAAAAACCGTTTTGTTATTAATGGGATAATTTCCCACATTATTGGTTACCGTTACACTATCAGCATACCGAAACAGGTCGGCATCTTTTACCGCCGCATTTTTTTTATATCCTGTTTTTATTTTTACCGTCTTTAAGAAATCCGCCTTTACCCCATTAATTCTTGCATCCTTCAATATCTGTTGTTTTATATCAAATACAAATGCTTCATCGCTTTTATCAGCAGGTGTGCCCCGCTGTTGCAAACGTTTCACGATATGATAACCATAGCCGGTAAAAAAAGGTTTCGAAATTTCCCCATCTTTTTTTAATTCAAATACTTTGGTTTCAAAAGGCAATTCAAATTTGCCGGTACCAAACTCAGGCATTTCGCCTCCATTCATGTACGTTAGTTTGTCTTCACTAAATTGTTTTGCCAACAGGGCGAAATCAGCGCCGGCAATCAACAATTTATAAATAGAGTCCGCCTTAATTTCAATTGCTTTTAATTCAGGCCCCGATACATTGGGTGGAATGGATAATAATATCTGGGCTATTTTCCATTTACCGGCGCTTTTGCGTTCATCCAAATTTTTAAACAGGTGCAATGCCGATTTGGTACGGTACGGTTTAGTGATGGCCCCGGGCTTTAGGTTATACACCAAATTTTCAATGCCATATGGCAGGGATAAAACGGTAATGTAGCCCAGGTCTTCTCCCTTAACCTCCATGTATTTTCCACTGATCTTTTCTGCTATTTCTGAATAGCCGGTTTCGCTTTCTTTCAATTCACCTGCCATTTCATTCAAAGCCTTATACGCCTTCAATGTATCAGCAGTACTCATTTTTGAATTGATACCAACGTAAAAATGAAGTAAATGAATATCCTTTTGGCTACGCTGTATCGCTTCACCCACCAATGCATTCAGCCCTTTTTCATCATTCATGTATCCTTCGGCTACCTGGCTGCGAAAGTTTTGTAAATCGTATTTCAGTTGTTGCAAAGTGTCTAACTTCTGAACTTGTGCGGTTTTCACTTTCAACTTAAACCTGGAGTACAGCTCAAGGTATTCCTTAAGTGATTGCGCTATATCCGTAACCGGTGTTTTGTTTTTATTATACGCCCTTAAAAACTCATCCTTACTAACCGCATAAGGCCCATAGGTAAAAAGCGTTTGAGAGAAAAGTTGCGTAGCCCCAAGGCAAACAACAAACAGTAATACTATTTTCTTCATCGTAAAGTAATTATGGTTGATGGTTGTTGGTTTCATGGTAAAAAGAGTCTGATACTTTGGGCAGGTTAATCATCATTGCTATACTGCGCAAGGTATATAAACGTGAGTTGTATTTTTATTAAGCCGGCTGAAGTACTTCTTTTGTACAACCATACATTTTTGTTGTCCGGGCAGATGGATTTCATGGCATTCCCGAAAAAATCGGGATTTCGCAATACAGTTTTTTGTCCAAACTATATTTCATTTCTCAACATCGTTGCGTCGC
>JANOTW010000901.1:0-3005 GCA_031416575.1 Ferruginibacter sp. | reverse complement strand
TCCCCTGGCTGGTGTCCCACCAGCCAGCGACAATTTGGGATGCACCCCTCTTTAAATTTCGATTCAAAAATATATGAATTTGTTTTTTTTGATATTATATCCATTGATAAAAAAATATCTGGATCCGTTCATCTCAACGATAAATATTCTTTTATATGTATGGTGGAAAAAGCCCGGATATGCACATCAGTACAAGAGTGCGACGCCACCGAAGTTTAATCAGGGTTCAATAGCCGGGCCAAAAAAAATAAACCCAGCCTACCTAAACCTGCAAAAAAATCAGACATCCAAAAATCAGGCACCAGAAATAATTACCCCATCTTTTCTTCCAGCTCCATTACCTTTTCAAATACAATTTCATATTCCTTATTTAAAGCAGCCAATTCATCCGTTACTTTTTTGTACGATGATTCGGTTTTATGAAATTTCTCTTTATTGGCATAGCTATCCGGTGAAGCCATGAGTAGCTCCAGGCCGGCTTTATCCTTATTTAATTGTCCCAGATTTTCTTCTATTTGTTGAAAACGCGCCTTGTTCTTTTGGTATTCCTTTTTGATCTCTTTATCAACAGGGGTGCGCTGATTGTTAACACTTGCTGTTAATTCCGTCGCTGTTTCTTTTTTGGCAGGTTGTTCCTTTGTATTCTTCCATTCCGTATTTTTTACTGCGGGTTCAGCAATTTTAGCTTTCACTTCGGCACTCTTTGCTGCCGCGGCCCTTCTTTCTTTCCAATCTTCCCACTCCGCGTAACTGCCTTTAAATTCTACAATTTTATGGTCTTCAATCTCCCATATTTTATTGGCGATCCTGCTAACAAAATGCCTGTCGTGACTAACAAATACGATACTGCCTTCATAATTATTCAATGCGCCAATCAGCAGGTCAACCGAATGTATATCCAGGTGGTTGGTAGGTTCATCCAGCATTAAAAAATTGGCTTTGCTCACAATTGTTTTCGCCAGTGCAACCCTTGCTTTTTCACCGCCGCTTAATACTTTAATTCTTTTGTCCACATCATCGCCGCTAAATAAAAAACAACCCAGTAAACTTCGTAATTCCAGGTCGGTTTTACCACTGCGGCTTTCCCTCATTTCATCCAATACGGTATTGTTTATGTTCAATGCTTCCAACTGGTGTTGCGCATAAAATGATTCCTCTACATTATGTCCCCATACCCTTTCGCCGGTAAATTCTTCGTTGCCAACAATCACCCTCAGCAAGGTTGACTTACCCTTACCATTGGCGCCAATTAAAGCTATCTTATCACCACGGTCAATCTCCGCTCCGGTATCTTCCATAATTACCAGGTCGCCAAATTTTTTAGTTACATGTTTTAAAGTGCACAATACCCTGCCAGGCTGCTTGTCTATCGAAAAGTTGATCCTCATATTGGGCCTTTCTATTTCCACATTTTCTATCCTGTCTAATTTCTCCAGGCGCTTAACGATGCTCTGTGCCGCCGCGGCTTTGCTGGCTTTGGCTTTAAACCGTTCTACGAATTTTTCATTCTGCCGTATGTAGTCCTGCTGGTTTTCGTAAGCCTTTTGCTGTATGTCAACCCGCAGTGCCTTTTCAGTTTCGTAATAAGAATAATTGCCGGTATAAAAATGTAATTTTTGCTGGTAAAGTTCTACCACCTTATTCACCATCCGGTCCAAAAAATAACGGTCGTGGCTCACCATTACCACGGCGCCCTGGTAATGCTGCAAATATTTTTCGAGCCATTCAATACTTGGCAAATCAAGGTGATTGGTAGGTTCATCCAATAGCAATACATCCGGGTGCATCAATATCATTTTCGCCAGCAACACCCTCATGCGCCAGCCACCACTAAATACTTTATAAGGCTTGTGTAAATTTTCGTTGGTAAAACCAAGGCCCTGTAAAATTTCCTCTGTTTTATGATGAATATCATAACCACCCAATATTTCCAGTTCGTGCAGTTTTTCGGAATAATCATGCGCCAGGCTTTCATCGCCGGTTTTTTCCAGTTCATGTCCAATGGCTTCAATTTCTTTTTCCAATTCTTTCACTCTTTCAAAAGCGCCCATGGCCACTTCCAAAATAGAGTCTTCGGTATCAAAGCTCAGCAAGTCCTGGTGCAAAAAACCAATGGTGGTTTCCCTGCCTTGTTCTACGGTTCCTTTGTTAGGTAAAAATTGCCTTGTGAGCACTTTTAATAAAGTAGATTTACCGGTACCGTTATACCCAATCAGCGCAATACGCTCATTGGGTTGTATATGCCAGGTGGCATCTTCCACTATGGTCCGGGCCCCAAATTCAAACGTCACATTTTGTAATCCTAAAAGCATGATTTGTTTTATTTTCTAAAGCTGAAAACTGAAATATTTCGCAAAAGTAAGTTATACCGTTTACAATTTGGTGCAGGAGCGGCTGATGTGTATTATTCGGTAGCCAACCTTGCAAAGTGCTGTCCATAAAATTAAAGGATAATTAAAGATTGCCAATTTCAATTCAGGCACAATGATTTTTTGGTTACAGGCATTAGTCTTCCAATTAAGCATCGTTGGTCCTTCCTTGTACCACATACCGTTGGGGATCTTTACCCACGTTGTATTTAAGAACACGTCTCAAGGTCATTCATCCCTCTGTTTATATAAACACTTCTATACAACCATTTTTTTTTTGTTGTCCGGGCAGAAGTATTTCAATTAAGCATCGTTGCGTCGCACTCTTGTACTGAATACCATTGGGGAACATTTCCCACGTTATATTTATTGAATAGGATTATGTATTTAGTTCGAATTTTTACGATTGGCCTCATAAAAAAGGCGTTAAGGGAATTTGAATGCTTGTCAGGCTCTCCCGGTCCTTATCGGGATTAAGAAATGAAATTGATGTTACAAATGCCTGGCTTTGCTTTTAGCTCGTAAGTCGCACGAATGATTGGATATATTTTGAAGTTTGAGCTAATTTCATTTAGGCAAACATTCAAATTTCGTAGCCTTTTTATGCAGCCTTTATTTTTTTTGTTACTTTTTTTA